>JABFSC010000323.1 GCA_013140885.1 Deltaproteobacteria bacterium
TGCCCACGCCGGGTTGGCCAGAGAGGAACGTGATCTGACGCTCGCCCTGCCGTGCGCGTGTGAGGCAGGCGTGCAGCCGGGCGAGTTCCCGGGTACGACCAACGAAATGGGGGAGTACGGATTGGGATGCGGGGTGAGGTGGATATGGGGATTGCTATCACTGGATAGTGGCTCCCGACTTCCGTCCGGTCTTTGACGACTGAGGGCTTCTCCGATGAAGCGATACCCCTGGCGGCCAACCGTCTCAATAAACTGGGGGGAGACTCGATCATCCTTCAGGGCCTGGCGTAGCTCTCGCACACACACTCTGAGGACAACTTTCGTCACGTATGTTCCTGGCCACAATTGTTTGAGCAACTCTTCGCCAGGAATCAGTTGTCCTGGACGCTCGGCCAGGTAGCGCAACACGGCCAAGGGCCGGGGCCGTATCGCCACCTGTTGGTGCCCTGACCACAGGCGCGTGCCGTGTTCCAGATGAAAAGGACCAAAGTACAGGTCTGGCGTAGTCGGCGTTTGGGCGGAGGGCTCTTTCCCCTGTGTCATAACGACCTCCCGTTCTCTTCCCCGCGCTGAATCTGAACCAAAAACTGAACGATGCCCTGAACCTTACGACTACTCCTGAACCGAGGACAACAGTAATATAACCCCCGTTAGGAGTTCACAATGATGACAACGGACCTTTTACTCCGTTGTCATCACATTGTCATCTGATGGACACGGAAATGTAACATGGTAGACCCGGAAAAACTCTCTTTACCGGCTGATCGGGCATTCGTGGTGCAGCTTCACGCGGAGGCGAAGATTGAGCACGGCCAGGTGCACGGGCGGGTTGAGCATATCGTCTCCTACCAGGCCACGCGCTTTACGACGTTGGCGGAGCTGTTGGCGTTCATGGCACGAGTCCTCAAGGAGCAACAAGAATAACGGCAGCCGACCACTCGGTTTGAGTAAACCTGGAAAGGAACCGATACCCCTTGTCAAATCCCGCGATCCGCAATAACAAACCGGTGCGCTCTGGTACGTTGCCGTTCTTCTTCTGTGACCTGGCGTCAACGAGTCACCTGCTCTCCCCCGAGACGATATTGCCGGAGCAGTTCCACGACCGTTCCGTGGGCGGGAAACGCGCCAGTGGAGAAGTCGCCCTTATGCGGGCCATACTTGAAGATGCCGTCAATTGTTTTCAGCAACAGTTTGTTAAGCACGGACCGCGGGTCCGGCAGCTCGCCAAAGAGGCCGAGCGCTGGCTCTTCACGGATGACGAGCATTGGCCGTTCTCGTTTGTCAACATCTGCGCGGTCGTGGGGTTGAATGCGACGTATGTGCGGCAGGGGTTGCGGCGCGCGCGTTCGTCTTCTGACGCTTGTCCGACGGAAAGAGGCCAGAATAGGCTGCTCCGTCGGTCGTTTCCCGTCACCACTTGAATGCGCGGCGTGGATGTGGCGGATGACCTGGAGGGAATTCGCGCGGCGACTATTTATCGCGTTCCTCCTCTGCGTCTGCACTCCTCTCAGCGTCCTCGCGGTGTCCCTCGAAGAGCTGGACCCAGGACGTGAATGGCGACTCAAAGAGCTTCACCTTGAGGGCAACGCGGTGTTCTCGCAAGGGGAACTGCGCGGCGTGCTGCTCACCACGGCGCGCCCCTCGTACCTGGTCTGGAAAGAGTTTCCTCTCTTTGACCCCGTGACCTTCGCGACCGACCTCCAACGACTGGAGCATTTCTACGAAACGCGCGGGTATTATCAACGAGCAGTGACCCATACCCTTGATGTCGATGAGCCCAACGCGCTCGTCACCATCAACATCGTCGTCGAGGAACATACGCCCGTGACGGTCACGGAGGTCACGGTCACCACTTCAGGCGACGCACCCAGCGGCCCTCCCGTGGAGTTGCCACTCCAGTTGCCGTTACGAGCGGGCGATATTTTCACCGAGACCGCGTATCAAGAGGGAGAGCAAATCTTACGTGACGCATGGCTGAAAAATGGCCATGCCCACGTGAAGGCCCGGCGCAAGGCTGTGGTTGACTTGGCCAACGACCACGTCAAGGTCGAGTATACCGTCGAGCCCGGACCACCAACGGTGTTCGGCTCGACGCGGGTCGAAGGCACCACGGCGGTCGATCCACAACTGGTGCTCCGCGAGCTGTCGTATGAAGCCGGGGAGCGGTTCTCGCTGCAAAAGATCGCCGACTCAGAACAAAAGGTACGAGATCTCTCACTCTTCCGCGTCGTGCACGTTGCCCCCGAGCCCGGCGACGACAAGCCCCTGGTCGTCCCCATGGTGGTGCACGTTGAGGAAACACCGCGTCGCGCGGTCAAGCTGGGACTGAAGTACAGCACGCGCGATGAATTCGGCGCGCAGGTCGAGTGGCGCGACTGGAATTGGTGCGGAGATGGGCGCCAACTCTCGCTTCTGCTGCAACTCGCCTCGGTGAATCGGCGACTTGGGGTCTCGTTCCTTCAACCACACTTTTTGTCCCCGCAGACGCGGGCGCTGCTCAATCTGCGACAAGAACAAAGCGATGAAGAAACCTTTCTCCTGAACGCCACCCGGTTTCAGTCCCGTCTGGAACACCGCTTTTCGCCAACGCTCTCCGGGTTTCTCGGGTATCGCGCGGAGTTCGCCAAGCTGAATCATATCGCGCCCGCGACCATGCGTGCCTTGGGAGAGATCATCCGCGAAGGCGTCGTCTCTGGCCCTTCACTTGGGATCACGTGGAACACGACGGAGGACCCGTTCAATCCCCAAGACGGCACGGTCCTCTCGGTCCTCGCGGATCAAGCGGGTGGCATCTGGGGAGGCGATTTCCACTTCTATAAGATCACCGCCGAAGCGAAAAAATACCGGAGCATTGGGTGGCAAACGATCTTCGCCACGCGATTGAAAATTGGCTGGGTCGAGGCGTTCGGCAACCAGACGCATATTCCCCTCTTCGAGCGATTTTACGCGGGCGGCGAACGCAGTGTGCGCGGCTACGGGCGTCGTCGGCTCGGACCGCTCAGTGATGCCAATGACCCGCTCGGTGGGCTCAGCCTCCTGGAAGGCTCGATTGAATTGCGCCGTCCGCTCTGGCGGCAGCTTGGCGGCGCGCTGTTTCTTGACTTTGGTCAAGTGTCACGCAAGACCCGCGATTTCGTCCTGGACGATTTGCAATTTGCCTCGGGCGTGGGGGTATGGTACCCCACTGCGGTAGGGCCGTTACGCTTGGATATTGGTTTTCCTTTTCAGGCCCCGCGTGGCGACCAGGCATGGCAGCTCCACTTTAGTATCGGACAATTCTTTTAAGCTATGAAACCACTCTGGCGCATGCTGCGGCGGATGATGCTGCTGTCGGTCGTCCTCGTGCTCGTCCTGGGAGTTGGACTCACCCTGTTCGTGCGGACCGAACAGTTTCGCGTGCGGCTGCGCGAGCAACTCGTCACGACGCTCAATGCCACGCTGCGTGGACACATCGATCTTGGCCAAGTCGAAGGCTCAATCTGGAACAATCTGACGCTCCATGACCTCGTGGTCACGTATCGCGATATCGAGGTGCTGCGCGCCCCACGTCTCACGCTACGCTATGACCTCCTTTCACTACTCCACGGCCATCTCCTGATCACCCAACTGGAAGGGACCGCGCCGATCGTGCGTCTCATCCAGGACCCGCACGGAGCCTGGAACCTGCTGGAAGCCCTATCGTCAGAAACTGTAGAAGAGCCGTCGGCAACTG
>JABFSC010000355.1 GCA_013140885.1 Deltaproteobacteria bacterium
TTTCAACTCAGCATGGCGCCGCCGAAACGGATACACATCTATCTCGCGGCGGTGAATCCCAAGATGCTGCAACTGGCTGGCGAGATCGCCGACGGGGTGCTACTGGCCTGGCTACCAGCACGCCAAGTGCGACAGTCAATCGCGGAAATCGCCAAGGGGGCCGCCCGCGCGGGCCGCTCGTTAGCGGATATTGATATTGGCTGTTACATTCACACCGCGGTCACCAGCGACCGCGAGCAGACGCTGCAACAACTGCGGCGGGTGTTGGTCGGCTACTGTCAAGCGAACACCTACATCCAAGGGTTCCGGCACTTCGGATACGGGGACATCCTTGAGGAAGTGCACCATCACTGGAAAGCGGGAGATCGCCCAAGAGCGGAGGCCGCGATCTCCGAGCGCATGATCGAAGAGCTGTATGTGTTCGGCACGGCGGACGAGTGCCGCGCGCACATCGAGCGCTTTCGCGATGCCGGGATTCAACTGCCAGTGGTGGCGGTTCCCCCATCGAGCCGCATGCCGGAAGATGCGTTCGCTCGGCTTGTGGATACCTTCGCCCAATGACATTCCGGACGCTGATGGCGCTCATGCCACTGCTTGTCACCGCGTGTTATTATCACCAAGACCCCACCGTGCGGGCCGCTCAGGATTTGCAACGTCTGGCGGACGATCTGGTGAGCTATGAAGAGGATCGCGACCAACGATTTCAGTCAATCCGCTTAGGCATGTCGCCTGGGGAAGTTATGAAAATTCTTGGCGCCCCGGCGACGCAGCGTCTCGTTACTAGTGACGCGGGCGTACAACGCGAAGAGTGGACCTATCGCGCGTCCCTGCACCCACTGGGCACCTTGACGTTTGTGAATCGGAAGGTGGTCGAGATTCGCGCGGAGTAAGAACAAACGGGCAAGTCGAAAGTCAAAGCGCAAAAGTCAAAAATAGGAACTCCGAACCGTCCTCGACTCCGAACTCCGAACTGTTTTCGACTCCGAACTGCCTTCGACTCCGAACTGTTTCACCCCCGCGCCGAGCGCGCCACTCTGGGCTCGGCCTCGGCTTCAGGCTGGCGGGGGCTTGCGGTCTTCCGTCTTGTTTTGGTCGCGCGTAGTGAATCGAGAGGTCCCGATATACTCTGTTCGCGCAGCCTGTCGAGCAGTCGCTTGGCGTCCAGGAGGTCGGCGGTCCCAAACCCTTCCGTGAACCAGTTGTACACCCCTTCAAGTAGAGGGAGCGCTTCGCCCAGTCTTCCTTGTCGTTGCTTTAGGCGAGCAAGGCTGACGGCCGCTCGTAGCTCTAGTGATTTCGCCTCTTGTCGTTGGGCGACATCAAGGGCCTTCACGAAACATGCTTCCGCCTCTTGTGCTACCCCAAAAGGGATTTGAGGCTTGAGACTTGAGGCTTGGGAAGAGGGATGAGTCTCCAGTCTCCACTCCCATATCTCGAGTGTCAGTATTCCCTTCATGCGGTGGAGTTCCGCTTCCCACCACCGCTCTTCGGTGTTGTTGGTGAGGTCCAGGGCTTCCGCGAGGAGTCGCAGTCCTTTTTCAGGGTTGCCGTTTTTTCCATACGCTTCCGCGAGGAGAGAGAGAAAATACGGCATCGAGATTTGCGCGCCGATCGCTCGCCAGGTCGCGATCCCGCTCTCTATCTGCGGGATGCCTTGCTCGATCATGCCTTGGTGCACGAGTGCCGACCCGCTGAGAATTTGTCCCATTGTCGCCCAAATGGGGAACTCGTGTTCTGTGGCGAGTTTGGTTGCTTCTTCAGCATATTGCTGGGCGATCTGGTCTTCCTGGAAAAGCATGCGGAGGCCGGCGGCAAAGGTCGATGTATAGGCCAGGTTATGTGGGAGGGTCAATTCTTGAGATAAAGAGATTCCCTCTTGGCTTTTGACAAGGGCTTGATCGGGATAACCAAGAAACCACAAAACGTACGACATACGAGTTAGACAATATATCGCCGTATCCTGAGCAGAAAGATACGTGGGCGATTCGGATTTATAGGAATCGTAAAAGAGCATTGTTCGTTGCAGATAATGATAAGCAACGGGCAATTCTCCAAGGTTAAATAGGGTTCCTCCCATACCGTAAGAGGCTTGGATGAGTAGGGCTCGGTCTTGCTGCGACTGGACAAGATCAAGGAGCTGCTCTGCGATAGCTCTCGCGGTTTGCAACTCCGCGCGAACATAATAAAACATGGCTAATCCGCGCAGCACTGAGACAAGTTGTGGGGTCTCCCCAACCTGAAGGCAGAGTTCGCGTGCGCGGTCGTAGGCTGATTTGACTTCGAGAGCTGCATACCCCTTGGTTGCCATCAGTGACATACCGAGAGAGATCCGCAGCATAATCTCCTGCTGTGCTCGCTTCGGATTGTCCGAGATCTTATTGAGTAGGTCGAGCGCTCTGATCAAGAGACGAAGCGCTTCTGGGTAGGCGCATCGTTGGTTCGCAGTTTCTGCTGCCTGTCCCAAATACTGAACCGCCCGATGGAAATCTTTCCCCCGTTCGAAATGCAAGGCCAATTCCGTGGCCACTTCTTGCTTACGGTTGTGGTATCCATGTTCGAGACATTCACCGATGCGCTGATGGAGTTCAACTCGTTTCCCCCCAGTCACCCGTTCATACAACGCTTCTTGGTAGAGCGAGTGGATGAACTGGTAGTGTTCGGTGACCGTCCCATCTGGCCACTCGACGGTCTCTATTGTTTGAATGAAATGCTTGCGTCGAGCCAACTCGCCACAGCGCTCTTCGATCTCAATCGGTTTTTTCCTCATGGCCGTGGCGACCACAGCCGCAGTAAAGTCCATGCCCGCCACACTAGCGGTTTCGAGCATGGTTCGGTCGTCGGAGTCGAGTCGCGCGACCCGTTGCGCGATGGTCTGTTGGAGATTTTCAGAAATGCCGAGTGTCTGACTATTCAGGGAATCGCCACGGCGTCCAGCCCCTCTTCCATGAGGATCATCTTCCGCTAACGCCGTGACCACGTTGACCATGAAGAGCGGATTGCCCTCCGTGCGGCGATAAATCGCCTGGGCCAGCTTGTCCGACACTGGGCGTTCCGGGAGTTGTTGGGTAACATAGGTTATCACATCTTGTTCGGTCAGTAGCTTGAGAGGCAGTTCTTTCCATCGATCGCGGAGTTGCAGCTCCTGCTTGAGGGCGCGCAGGGGATGGGTACTCGCAAGCTCCGACGGACGATACGTGCCAATGACCATGAGTTGGGCGCGTTCTTGTCTCTGCCCCAACGCGGTGAGGAGCGCGATCGTGGAGTCATCGCTCCAATGCAGGTCTTCGAGCACGAGAATGAAGGGGCGTTCGGCGGTGAGCACCTCGAGCACCTCGGCCATTTCACGGAGCATGCGTTGCGGGGTTGCGCCCTGGGTCCTGTTCTGAAGCTGCGCGAACTCTTCGTTATTCAGCAGTGCCGGCATTTGCATCAGCCATGTCGGTGCATAGCGGCTCAGAATCGCGAGCAGCCGCGCGCCTCCGGGCTCGCGCGTCAATCGCACAAAGGCTTCCAGGATCGGCATGTAGGCTTCCCCTTGGCCGTAGTATTCCACACAGTGCCCACGCCCAATACGGATCAACCCCGTCGCCCGAATCCGCGTGAGGAATTGCTCCACGACCGTGGTCTTGCCAATCCCTGGTTCTCCGGTGACAAAGAGGATCTGCCGTTCCCCTTGGCTGACGTGGCGGAACCACTGCTGGAGCCGCG
>JABFSC010000261.1 GCA_013140885.1 Deltaproteobacteria bacterium
TCTTACGCGACCCGGCTCGCATCCGTGGCCTGCTCGTCCTCCTGGGCATTGCCCTGCGCGTGTTGACCCTCATTGAGTTTGTGGCCCGGCGCGACTTGGCCGCCGCCGGAGAATCGCTGCCCGGGCTCTATGCCGGCAATCCCAAGCGCACCACCCCCCAGCCCACGGCGGAACGCTTGTTCACCGCCTTTACCCCCATCACCCTGTACCGGCACACCACAGGCACGGCAATCCAGTATGAAGTCACGCCCCTGTCCCCTCTGCAATGTCGCATCTTACGCGCCTTGGGCATTCCAGAGTCGGTCTATGCTCCACCTGCCGCTCCACTAATTCACAGCGGGTGACTAAATATGACCGAAAGGTAAGATTAAGTCATTGAGCTATTTTCATGGGCAGAACGAGGTCCTCAATTCTTCAATGACCCGATGACTCAATAACCCGATGACTCAATGACCCACTGACCCGATAATCAAGAGGAAGGAAAAAAGACGTGGCGGCAGAAGTGACGATGCCAAAGTTCGGTCTGACCATGACCGAAGGAACAATCCAGAAGTGGTTTAAGAACGAGGGCGACGCGATCAAAGCCGGAGAGCCGCTCTTTGAGGTGGAGACCGAAAAGGTCCTCTACGAGGTCGAGTGTCGGACAGCGGGAACCGTCGCGAAACTCCTCTATCCGCTTGAGGCCGTGGTCGAGGTCGGTTTGCCCGTCGCCATCATCGCCGAAGCTGGAGAGAATGTGGCCGAGATCGCCGCCAAATATGGTGGTGGCGTATCGTCCGCGAAAGTCGCGACCGCGTCAGCTGCGGCGAGCGCGACACCAACCGCACCGTCCGGTAGTGGCCGCCGCGAAGGACCACCAGTCACCCCCGCCGCGCGCAAACTCGCGGAAGAACATAAAGTCGATCTGGCTCCCATTGTCGGCACTGGCCCCGGCGGGCGCGTGACTCGTGAAGATGTGCAAAAAGCGATCGACGACCGCGCGAAAGCACCGGCACCAGCCGTTGCACCCGCGACTCCAACAGCGGCACCAGCCACGACTCCCACTCCCGCCCCTGTCACGCAAAACATGCCTCTCCGTGGCATGCGCAAGGTCATCGCCGAGCGGATGCACCGGAGCCTGCAAGGCAGTGCCCAGCTCACCATCACGACCGAGGTCGATGTCACGCAACTGATTGACCGCCGTCAGGAAGTCCAGCGCGAGTTCAGCGCCACCTATACCGATTTCATCGTGCAATCTTGCGCTCACGCCCTCAAGCAACATCCACGCATGAACTCCACGCTGGACGGCGATACCATTCGTCATCTCAGTGATGTGCACGTCGGCCTCGCCGTGGCGCTCGAAGAAGGGCTGATCGTTCCCGTGGTGCACCACACCGACAAGAAATCGCTCAAGGAGATCGCCCAAGAAGCGAAAGGCTTGGCCGAAAAAGCCCGCGCGGGAAAACTGTCGATTGAAGAGGTCTCGGGTGGGACGTTCACGGTCTCGAACTTAGGGATGTATGGCGTCGATGGCTTCACACCAATCATCAACTCGCCACAGACTGGCATTCTTGGTGTGGGACGTATTGTTGAGAAGCCGGTGATCTATCGCGGCGAGATCGCCAAGCGGTCGATGATGGTGCTGAGCCTCACATTCGACCACCGCGTGATTGACGGCGCACCGGCGGGTGCGTTCCTCCAGACCGTCGCGGACCTGTTAGCGCATGGCAATCGGATTTCGTTGGATGCACGGTAGAAGGCACGAGTCCAGGGCGCAAAACCCCTGCCAAGGAAGGGGTCTGGAAACTGCTCTACAGGCAAGTCGTGACTGTGGGGCTCACCGCTCGTATTGTCACGAAGAGAACCGAACAGGAATAGGCAACCCATCTACAAGATGGGTTGTAAAAATTGCTTACATCCGCGAATAGATAGGATGTGAGGCATCTACCTGTAGAGAGAAGTTTCTACTAACAGATGGAATCATCTATTAGTAGAGAGACTAGATAGAGAATAGACGTTGTTGGACATAGCGGACGAGGCGTCCGCAAACAGATCGTGCAGTCACTGTGAGTGTGTACCATGGCCGTGACGTTACAAGCGATTCTCCAGACGAGCTTTGCGGCGTATACCGAGGCGCACAAAGTGCCGCGCCGGGTCTGGAAAGCCGCCCACGCGGTGATGCGTTGCCGCACGGCGGCGTTGGGCGGACATGTCCGGCAGTGTCCGCAGGGCCATGTGACGGAGATTTGGTACAACTCGTGTCGGCATCGAACCTGTCCGCGTTGTTGTGGGCACCGGATCCCCCAATGGCTGGATGGCTGGCAGCAGCAACTGCTGCCCACCGACCACTTTCACGTGATCTTTACCCTGCCCAGGGAATTGCATGAGGTGTGGCAGTGGAATCGGGCGCCGCTGACGGAGGTGCTCTTTCGCAGCGTGCGCGAAACGCTCGCGATCTTGTTGGGCGATGCGCACTGGTTGGGGGCACAGCCGGGGATATTAGCCGCGTTGCACACGTGGGGCCGCACGTTGACGCTGCACCCGCCTAACGCATAGCGGTTGAGCTGCGCCGGGCAAGACGTAGGCTTCGGCTTGGCAGAGCCCGTGCGTGCCCGGCGCAGCTCCAACCGCTATGCGTTAGGCCAAGAGAATCTGATTTTATGCATAAACCCGATCCAGCGAAAATAATAACCTTTGCGTCACCCAAAAATCTTAGTCAGTGGCTAAAAGCGAACCATGCCACGGAAAGCGAACTTTGGGTGAAGATATTCAAAAAGGGGACTGGGGTTCCGAGCGTGAGTTGGCACCAGGTGGTGATTGAGGCGTTGTGCTGGGGCTGGATTGACGGCGTCAAGAAGTCACTCAATGACCAAGCCTATCTCCAACGGATTACTCCAAGAAAAGAGAGAAGCAATTGGTCGAAGAAGAATACAGAGCATGTGGAGCGCCTGACAATTGAGGGTCGAATGGAGGAGCCGGGACTTGTGCATGTTCGTGTCGCGAAAGCGGACGGCCGGTGGGAAAATGCCTATCGCCCGGCAAGTGAAATGAAGGTGCCAGCGGATTTCCTAGCAGCACTGGAGAGTAGGCCGAAGGTGAAACAGTTTTTTGAAACGCTGAACAAATCCAATCGATACGTAATTGCTTATGGATTGGCAACTGCGAAGAAACCCGAAACTAGACAGAGGAGATTTGAAAAATTCATGGACATGCTAGTCCGCGAAGAGAAACCTGACTTTGGCTTTACTAAAGGCAAAAAAGCCTAACAAGGTGATGGAGCCAACTCCGGTAAATGTCACGGTTCCTGCTGACGCAGGTCCCGCGCCATTTACCTCCGCAGCTCATCTTTGACGTTAGCTGTCTGGTACACAGACCTCAAACAAAATTGGAGACCGCTGCATGATCGCGCACATATCAATTCCGTCAGAAAATCCAAAACAGACAGCGCTATTCCTTGCCGCTGTGATTGACGGGCTCGCCTTTGACTTTCCCGTAGTCACCGGCGCTTCCATCGCGGTAGCACGAGATGGATCTGGAACTGCCGTGGAGGTCTATCCGACGACGATGAAGCATCATCCCGGAACAGGTCAGGTTGACCCAACTCTTAAACCCGAAGGCCCGGATACGATGTCATAGGAAGATCAAATTTATCGGGAATCATCCGAGTTCCAGCATTCAAGCGTCCACCTAGCAAGTGAAACGAAACTATCTGAGGCGGACG
>JABFSC010000722.1 GCA_013140885.1 Deltaproteobacteria bacterium
CGTCAACTCGGCTATGAGGCATTTGGGGTGCTTCGTTCATACCCCCAACAATATCCAGAAAAACCCCAAAGTCCCGATCCGGAAAAATCCCAAAAGTCGTAGTTTCGTTTGCGGGAAACTACAGATATCAGGGGGAAGTCACTCGGAAATATCAGAAGCGGTTTATCCGGTATCGAGAAAGCCTGTTTCGGTTCTTAGAGGAGGACGGCATTCCATGGAACAATAATATGGCGGAAAGGGCGATTCGGCACTTGGCAGTCCAAAGGAAAATTTCTGGAACCTTCTTCAAACGGGTTGCGGTACTCTATCTGCGTTTGCTTGGCATTGCCCAAAGTTGTCGTTTTCAGGAAAAATCGTTCTTAGGTTTCCTGCTATCTGAAGAAAAGGAGATTGACCAATTCAAGGAACGGAAGCGCCCCAAGACATCAAAGCCAATAGAGACTACGCAGCGTAATGGAAAACTCCCACATGATCAGTCCGCGTGAGAGCCGGTTAGGAATGGAAGCCTGAGAGATGAAACCAACATCGACATGGAGAGGTGCCCGTGAAGGTTGGACCTCATCGTAGGGTCGAGGTCCTGGGGGTGAGGGCCTTACGTCGGGCTCATGGCCGTGCCGCTTGTTGCGGTTCTGATTAAAATAGAAACTTACGACTGGGTGACTTGCGGCGAGTTTTGGGAGTTAGACTGCGATAATTTGGCTCAAGAAGAATCATTTTAGAAAAAATCACAATTAGTTGTAAAAATAACGTACCCCCAGATGGCAACACGTCCCAAGGCGATCACTCTCACATGTCGGCTCTCGTCTTTACCGACCACTCTTCTGCTACGGTATGGAGGGTTCTGTGTCCGCGTTGCTGAGATGCGTCAAATCTCCCTCATGTGTTGTATGTCTTTGGGGCGTAAGGGCTGCGCGTCGGGGTTTTTCATAGAGGTGGTGTGGTGCTCCGCGTCCGTCATCGCGTTGAAGTGTGTCCAATCATGCTTGGTTGGTTTAGTGGATTTCTTCACAATCAGACCAGTTCAAGACGCAATTGACGACCGACCGCCACGGCTGCTTTTTGCAAGGTACTCAGAGTGATGGCCTCATAATCGGGGTCAAGCAAACGATCCAGCGCAGAACGGCTGGTCTCCATTTTTCGCGCCATTTCCGCCTTCGTGATGTGGCGTTCCCTCATGGCCTCTGCAACCTGTCGCGCCAATACCCGCTTGATGGCGGCGGCGGTCACTTCTTCGTACAGCCCTTCCTCACGCAACCAACTGTCAAAAGATGATCCGATATTTTTCTTTTTCATGGGCTGTCTCCCTTTTTTCGTTTCAGGGCGAGGTCAATATCGCGTTGCGGCGTTTTCTGCGTTTTCTTCATAAAACCATGCAACAGCACCATACGATCTCGCTCAACACAAAACAGGACACGGGCAATCCGTCCCCGTGGCAAGCTGCTACGCACTTCCCATAACTCGTGGCCTAGTGGTCGGACAAGCGGCAGGCCGATGGGCCATGAAAACTCGACGTCCTTGATGTCCTCCCCGATTACCCTCCGGTCTTCGGGGCCGAGTTCCTTCAGCCACTCCCGCACCGGCTCACGACCCATATCGGTGCGGTAAAAGGAAGCCGGAAGGCGTTTCAGTGCCGGTGTCATGGGTAACGGTACCAATATTGGTACTGCGCGTCAAGGAAAATCTTTCTCTGAAGTACGGGGTAG
Organism: Deltaproteobacteria bacterium; assembly: GCA_013140885.1. Lineage (GTDB taxonomy): Bacteria > Desulfobacterota > Binatia > Bin18 > Bin18 > JABFSC01. The sequence continues at coordinate 1,704 of JABFSC010000722.1, forward strand.
GGGAGAAGTGTCCAGTTAATTAACAAATACCGGACATTTTCACTCCTTGAACAATACCTCGACAGTTGTGTACGCTTCCCCCGATGAAGAAAACCGTTGCGGCGGACCCACGGTTACGCAAGCGCGCCATCATCCTGATCGTCACCGCGTGTGTGGCGAGCGCACTCTTCTTGCCGTTCTTCCGGGGTTTCTTGCGGGGCGTGGAATCCCGAGCAGGTGACCATCCCCAAGTAGTGTTCGAGAAATTGACCTTGATTCACAACGCGTCGCTGAGCTTGACGCTAGTTTGCTCGACAGCCTTAGTCGGCTTGTTCCTGTACTGCGCCGTTCGGGTCTTGCGCGCGGGCCAGTGGCCTCCACCAGGCTTTCGGGTGGTGTGGGAGATGCGGGTGCGCACGGGGCGGCAAGCGACGGTGGTCGCTATGTGCTTCCTCCTCCTCGCCGTGCTTGTCATTGCCGATGCTGTATGGCTGGTGAGTCTGCCGGGACCAGTGCCACCAGCGGCGCAAGCAAAAATCACCGAGGTCTAGCGTCGGGGCCAGGGGTCCTACTGCTCAACCCAAACTGCCCGGTGAAACTGCTCCCCCCCTGCCCCACAATGTCTGATAAAGCGTCGTGCGTCACGTTTGGAGAAAGAGAGTTCACGAAGAACGGGGGAGGCCGTACAGAAGGAATAACCATACTGGGGGGGGGCCCACCGCCCCGAGTGTGTTGAACTCAGCATAACACACGGCTTGGGCAAAAATCCCCGTGTCGTCTTCCGCCACCTTCGTAGTATCCTCGCCAGAGTCAAGGAAAACCTGGGCGGCGTGCTGTCCAATGCCGAACTGTTCGATCTCGTGCCGGAAGAAAGATGACGCTTATCCATGTTCACCGAGAACGACCCTAACGACTCGCCATTCATTCCGACTCCCCGGACCGTTCGAGGCCATGTAAGAGTTCCTGAGCTTGCGCATACGCTGCGTAGTATTCCGTATCTCGCGTTATTGCGAGAGCTTCTTCCAATAATGGGCGACAATCTCGCCTGAATCCGCGCTTCAGATTGATCGAGGCGTATAGCACTAAGTCACTAGCCTTGCGAACTTGCAATTCATGCAATGAAGCAATTTCTAAGCTCTTTTCCGCAAAGGAGCCAGCAGTCCGCAGGTCACCACTACGCTTGTGGAGCCGAGCGCGAAGACCGTGCACCTCTGCCGTCATCCGCGGTATTCCCATCACGCGCGCATACCGCTCAACCATGTCGAGGCGAGAGTGGATTGGTTCAGGTTTGAACTGCTCAAGAGGACTTTCGATCAATATCTTTGCTTCAGAGAGAATGGCCAAATGCCGTACGTCCTCGTGATTGCCTTCCTGAGCAAGTTGGATCGCTTCCGTGACGACGGCCTGTGCCCGTTGCACGTTTCCTCGTCTCCGTAACAGGTCCGCGTAGTGCTTGCTGAAGATACTCGCTGAACGCGACCTTCTTAATTTGACCAATTCTTTAATGATGCTCTTGTAACGACGCTCAGCTTGGTCGAAATTTCCTGCAAGATGGAAGGTTAAGGCCAAATATCCTTCGGCAATGAGCCGAGCTTCCTTGTCCGCTGTTTCCGAGAATGTTGGAATGATGTCTTTAAGGGTATTTGCCGCCCTACGAATGCGGCCACGTTCGATATCGACAATAGCTCGATTCAGCGACACCAGTGCTCTGAGTGGCCCCGGCCTCTCTCGATCAGGCTCCAGGTTGTCTAACGCCTGCATTGCTAAACCAAAGAGGGCGAAGGCATCGGGCAGTCGCCCCTGAACGAAACTTAGCACTCCACATTCATTATAAAGCCACGCGATTTCCCCTGCGTAAAATGGCCGGGATTTGTCGCTCTTTATTTTTGGCTCTTCGCGGATTTGAGTGGGTAAAAAAGCATCGCTAAGCGCACGAAAGTGGCTCTGGGTAAGGCTTCGAGGAGATTTCACGCGCGAGAAAATCTGGCATGATTCCCGTATGCGAAAACTGCGA
>JABFSC010000664.1 GCA_013140885.1 Deltaproteobacteria bacterium
TAGTTAGGGGATCTGGAGGGCGTGTAATGGAACACAATGCGTTACTGTTACGAAATCCCGGTGCGCTTCCGCTTGCGGACTTCTACGATCTGGCCGATATCCCCCCCGAAGTGGAGTGGTTCGCCAATCTCGATAACGCCAATACCAAGAAAGCCTACGAGCGCGATGTCAAAGAGTTCATGGCCTTTGCTACGGTGGCGACGCCTCTCCAGCTCCGGCAGGTCTCCCGCGCCCATGTCATCGCCTGGCGCAAGAACCTGGAGGGGAGGGGCTGTGGGGAATCGACCATCCGCCGCAAGTTGGCGGCCCTGTCCTCGTTGTTCAAGAAGCTCTGTGAAGACAATGCCGTGCTCCTCAATCCCGTCGATGGCGTCAAACGCCCGAAGATGACGGCGCAGGAAGGACTCACCCCGGCGCTCAGTGATGAGCAGACCCGGCGGTTGTTGAATGCGCCGGCTCACGACACCCTCAAGGGGAAGCGCGATCGGGCGATCCTTTCGACGCTGGCCCATCATGCACTACGGCGGGAGGAGCTGTGTAAGTTGACCGTGGGCGATGTGCAGATGCGCATGGGCGTGTTGCATCTACGGGTGGAAGGGAAGGGGAGTAAGGTGCGCTACGTGCCGGTGCATCCCGAGACCCAACGGCTCATAGCGGAGTATCTGGCAATGGCGGGGCATACCGAGGACCTGGAGGGAGCGTTGTTTCGCCCGGTGAAGAATTATGTGACCCGGACGCTGCGCAAACCGCTGCATCCGGAGTCGGTGCTACAAGAGGTCGTGTTGAAGTATGGCAAGCAGGTCGGGATTACCGAGAGTGTGCGGGGATTCTGTGTCCATTCACTACGAGCCACTGCGGCCACCAATGCGTTGGAGAATGGGGCCGACATCGCCAAGGTGCAGGAGTGGATGGGGCATGCTAATGTCTCTACCACTCGCCTCTATGACCACCGCCATCTCCGCCCCGAAGATTCCCCCACCTTCCGCACCCGATATTGAATGCGCTATTCTTGAGAGAAGAGGACGGCCCATGTCCTTGTTCGTCCCAACGCGCGCAGGTGCGGTTATACGAGTGAGCGCGCGCGAGCACCAAGAGCACGCGCCTACTAATCCGATCGGTATGACCTGAGATGCAAAAACCACCCTGGTTCCGACGGACCTTACTCGCAACCGCACTGATGAACGTCGCCGGCTTTGTGAGCTTTCTTCCGCAGTTTCCCGCTGCCCGTGTCTTGGCAGGTCTTCCTGAAGCAACACACCCACTCTATGCCTGGGTCGTCGCGCTGTGGATCCTCTTGTTCGGCATCGCCTACGCACGGTTGGCATTTATTGACTCTCAAGAACGGCTCTTCGTACAAATCGGCGCGGCAGGGAAATGCTCGTTCTTTTGCCTGCTGGTCGTATTTACTCTTCGCGGCGAGTTGCCGGGCTGGGCACCCCTCGCTGGTGTGGGCGATCTGCTGTTCGCCAGTTTGTTTCTGCTGTGGCTGTGGCAAACCCGTAGCGCGCCGAGAGCGGCGGCAATGAATGCTCAGGCGTGAGCTGCGTGTGCTCTCCATGAATAAGGAGGAGGTCCGATGCTACCGGGCATACTCGCTGCCAGTCTTCTGACTGTGTTGAGCGCCATCCACTGCTACTGGGCTTGCGGCGGGCAGTGGGGGCGCTCCTCGGTGATCCCGGAGGTGGAGGGGAAACCACAGTTTCATCCTGGGAAAGGCGCGACCGTGCTGGTGGCTTTGCTGCTCGCGGTGGCCGCCCTCACGATTGTAGGACAGCTTGGGCTCTGGGGTACGGCGCTCCCGGCTGGGCTCTTCTTCTGGGGCACTCGGTTCATTGCTGGGGCCTTTTTCCTGCGCGTCATTGGCGACTTCCGTTTGGTGGGACTCTTCAAACGGGTCCGCACGACCCGGTTTGCCTATTGGGATAGTCACGTGTATGTCCCGCTGTGTCTGACCATCGCCGTCTTGACGTTTTTTGCGGCGGGGCGCAACTAACCATTGGAGATGGAGTGGCCGAGTGCCATATAGGACCAGCAGGCGCATTTCAACAGAGATGCGCCCGCTAGTCCGATGTGCCCCAGGTGCGTTTAGTGCGGATGGAAGGCCCGAATGGGCTTCCGCGTACCCAATTCCATACCCGCAGATACCCGATCGCCATCCGCGAGTCCCGACTCCTCGCGTGCTAGCGGCTGTAGAAACCAGGGTGGATAATCGGGTCTAATCGGGTATTATTGGGTATGGAATCAGATATGAGGGCGCCCCGAGCATGAGGGAACCCAAGCTCATACTCGGCCCCGACCTCGTGAAGCTCATCGCAGAAATCGATGAGTTCAAAGGGAGGTGGGAGGCCCTTAAGACACTCTCGCCAGACCGCCTCAACGCACTCCGCAGAGTGGCGACCATCGAGAGCGTCGGCTCTTCTACGCGCATTGAGGGGGCGAAGTTATCAGATGCCGAGGTTGAGGACCTGCTCTCGCGGGCGATCTCGATTAAGTCGTTCAAGACACGTGATGAGCAGGAAGTGGCCGGATATGCCGAGGCGATGGACCTCGTGTTCGAGGCCTACGCCGACATGCGTCTCACCGAGAACCATATCCGCCAGATACACCAAACCTTGCTGCGTCACAGCGACAAGGATGCGCGCCATCGCGGCTCTTACAAGACGCTCTCCAACAATGTCGTGGCGCTCGCTGCGGACGGGCGGGAGATCGGCATCGTGTTCGAAACGGCCTCGCCTTTCGACACTCCGCGCGAGATGGAAGCGCTCGTCGCCTGGACGCGAAAAACGCTGGATGAGGAGGCACTACACCCTCTCCTCGTCATTGCCGTCTTCATCGTGACGTTTCTGGCGATCCATCCTTTTCAAGATGGAAATGGGCGGCTCTCGCGCGTTCTCACCACGCTCCTCTTGCTGCGAGCAGGCTACGCTTATATGCCATATGCCTCGCTGGAGCGGGTGATCGAGGAAAACAAGGATCTATACTACAAAGCGCTCCGGCGCACGCAGACGACGCTCAAGAGCGAAACGCCGGATTGGGAGCCATGGAGTGGCTTCTTCCTGCGCTGCCTCAAAAAGCAGAAGGATAGCCTCGCGGCGCGACTCGACCGTGAGCGGATCGCTCGGAGCAGCGAGGCCGACTTGCCGGAGCTATCGATCCAAGTCCTCGAAGCACTGCGGGTAAAGGAGCGCCTGACGATCGTGCAGCTTGCATCAATCACCGATGCAAATCGGAACACGCTAAAAGTACGTCTGCGCGAGCTGGTCGCAGACGGGCGCGTGCGGCAGCACGGCAAGGCACGCGCCACATGGTATTCACTATGAGCGCCGAGCCGCCAACCATCGACCAGGCACAACTCACAGGCATCATTTGCGAGCGGCCACGGAATTTTGCGTGGTTTCTGGGCGCAGGCGCATCAAGATCTGCGGGACTTCCAACTGCGACAGACATCATCTGGGATTTGAAGCGGCGCTACTACTGCCAGCAGGAGAATGAGGACATCTCCCGGCAAGATGTGCACCTTGAAGCCGTGCGATCCCGAATTCAATCCTACCTGGCTTCGAAAGGCTTTCCTGTGGAATGGGCTCCCGAAGAATATTCGACCTGTTTTGAAAAAATCTTTGGCAACGACAAGGAGCGCCAGCGCCGGTATCTCGCGGGTATCCTCGCCGAGGACAAAGCCACGCTCTCCGTTGGAA
>JABFSC010000774.1 GCA_013140885.1 Deltaproteobacteria bacterium
GCCTGCTCGCACATCTGACGAAACAGGCCCTTGCCGGTTCGCCGCTTCACAGCGCTCCCGTTCAACCAAGTGAACCAGGCGATCAACGCGAGATTGAGTACGGGCCAGACAGTGAAAAACTTGGCGATCAACTTGGCTCGGCTCCACCCGTTCAGCTCCCGCCACGCTTCGCGTAGGTACGTCTTGTGGATCGTCGCGGCCGGGCCTGAATCGTCGCCGCGTTCCGCCCATAAGATCGGCAACGGCGGGCAGAACGGAAGCTTCATCAGCTGATCGTGCGGAGGCTCCATCTGGGCTGATAAAAATGCGGCCATCCGACGCCCGTAAAAGCGATTAAGTTTTGTTGCCACATTCATAAATTTACTCATAAAAACTAAGACTCTATTTTCACGCTCCCCTCCACTTCCATATCGCGCACCAGATCTAAGAGGGGAAAGACCGTACTAATAAGGACGGCTCCGCTGTATTCGCGGCGGAGCACCGTGCGCCAGCAAAAGGGGAGAGTGGGGTGAGTCCACCTCCTCAACCGTGGGATAAATGATAAGCGGCAGGATCAGCAGTGGCGGAACACCGCGGTAGCGAAAAAACCAAGAGCCGGATCTTTCAAGTTCAATGCGAAGTGACATGGAACTCCAATCGGATAAAAGTCAGCGGGCTGACACGAGCGAGCATTACCGCTCAACTGTGCCGGAAGAGAGAGCAAAGGTGGTGCCGCAAGGCGGCGAGAGGAAATGGTGGATTTCTGGAGAAGAGAAAAGGCCCCGCAACCGAAGGGGACAATTGTTGCAGACAATTTTTGCGCACCCTGTCTTTTTTGCAGGGTGCGCGGGGACAGGCTCCATTCGCCCCCGCTATCACAAGCGACTGTGAATGGAGCCCGTGATTCCTGACACGTATCCCACTTCCGCGCATTGATTTCAGGGAGCACTTCCTGTGCTGGCCGCCCTCCGGGAGGACCGTGAGCGGTCAGCAGCACAAGGAAGCGGCGTTATGGCGTTGGCAGGCCGTTGCAGCGCGCATCGAAATTGCAATTCACGAGCTGAACCGCCTCTCCCGTATTCGGTTTCACCTCGAGAAAGAAGCCGATTCCCCGTGCGTAGCACTTGCGTGCGAAGACCCCCGGCTCAAGCGGCGAGTATTCCTTGGTGACGACACAATCGCGGGAGCAGAGCCGCGCCGCGAGTTGCGGTGGAACGAACCGGTCGAGTTCGGGATTGCCGCCGAACGCATAGGTGGTGGACACGACCTCGGCGAGATCCTCAGCCTCGGTCGGCGCGAATTCCTGGCGGTACACCTTGCCTAGTATGGGAGACCCGAGGAAGGATATCCCTACTTTGGCGCCGCCACGCCCAACCTTGAAGGAGCCATCAATGCTGGTCAGCTCCGGCAGCCTGGGAATATCGCCGTCGAAGCTCTCGAAGTCCTTGACCTCCTCGCCGCAGTAGTAGATATCCCCGTTCTTCGCCTGAGCAAACCAGTCGTCGGTGTCTTCGGCCAGCTCGCCATCCTTTGTCACTCGATCCCGGACCACGACACACGTCACCCCGTCGATCAACTTTGTCTCATTCCGGACTTCTATGGAGATGGTTTCGCCTCCCCCGGCGTAGTCCCATTTGTTGCCGATCTTCAGCGGGTGGTACCGGTTCAGGCGTGGGAGGTTCCTGGGGTTGTCGAAGAGAGCGGGGACGAAGTTCGGGTCGTAGCGGCCCTCGCCAAGGGATTTGCACGCGTTGCGACGCGCGGTGAGCTGTGCGCGACAGAGTTGCTGGTCCTCGTTTTGCGCGGTGGTGATGTCGGCAAAGCACTGCCTGCGCTCCGTATTGTCGGACACGTTGAGGCAGATCGCTTGCACCTTGAAAAAGTCGTCCTCGGCCTCTTTCCCACACGAGAGGAAGAGCAGAGTCGCGGTCTGCGAGCAGAACCCCACTTGACCGCCGCGATCCTTAACGTCGTCAGCTTCAACGTTATTTTGCGCAAAGGCTGAGCCGCTCATAAGACACACGGCGGTCATCACCGTAATTGCGCTGGTCAGGAAACGCCGTGCGCCCGGATCGACACGCGCGCGCGGTTGCAGGTTTGTGAACATGTACAGCTTCTTCATTATGACTCCCTCCTTGGTGGTATTTGATCCAAGAAGAGAGCAAAGGTGGTGCCGCGAAGAGGTCGGAAAAAATGTTGAATTCTTACCGAACACACCACGCGAAAATACAGCGGCTGACAGTTCTTGCGGACAATCTTTGCGTGAACCCGTCTTCTTTGCGGGGGAGGGTGGGAAAGAGATGTGGAGCGACACGTCCTTGAGAAGTCGTGTCAGCGAAAACTTTTCGCAACCGGAAGCGTCACGCGGAAGACCGTGCCGTGGCCCAGCGTGCTCTCCACTAAAACGCGGCCCCGATGCTCCTGCACCACACGCTGGACGAAGGTGAGGCCGAGTCCGGATCCTCCCTCACGGCGGGTGAAGTACGGTTCGAAGATCCGCGTACATACCTCCTGAGTCATCCCTGGTCCATCATCGCGGACTTCGAAACCGGCATAGCCATTCCGTGCGGGCAAGATGCCAATCTCGATTGTGCCCCCATCCGGGAGAATCTGCACCGCGTTCACGAGGAGGTTCAAGGCGACCTGATGAATCAGCTCGGGGTCACAGAGCACGACTGGATCTGGGTCAATGGCGCGGCGGTGGATGGTCACGTGTTTCTGGCGGGCTTGCGCGTCAACGAAGTCGGTGGTGCGAAAGAGAATCTGACTGAGGAACGACGGTTCAGGGTGCATTTCACGCGGGCGTCCAAGGTCGATCAACGCCGAGACCACGCGCTCGATGCGCGCGACCTCATTTTGCAAAAGCTGGAGCAGCTCGCGGGAGTCCTCGTCTTTCACTTCGAGTGAGCGTTCGAGGAGTTGCGCCGAGCTGCGCAGCACCCCGAGCGGCGTGCGCACCTCATGGGCCACACCGGCGGCGAGTTCCCCAACGAAGGAGAACTTCGCCGCATCGACGAGTTCACGTTCCACGCGTTTGAGATCCGCGGCCATGCGATTAAATGCCTCGGTGAGCGTGCCAATCTCATCACGTGAGCGCACGGGCACGGCGGATTCAGGCCGCAGGCCACGGCCAACGGCTTCGGCTGCTCCGGTCAGCTCGGCAAGAGGTCGAGTCACTCGCCGGGCGGCAAGCAAGGCAATCGCCAAAGCAATGAGCAACGTGCTTGCAAGAGTCGTGGCGAGCAGCTTCACCATCCGGTGCGCGGGTGCGAAGGCGTTGGCGAGGGATTCCGCGACGACGATCGTCCACGACGGCAGATCGTCGGGAAGTCGAGCGTGCCCGATGAGCATGCCCGCGGCGGAATCGATGTAGCCGGTGGTTGATCGCTCCTCGACGTTCAAGGGTTGCAGGGCGACCGTATTCCCCAATTGCCATGGCCCGCTTGGTCGAGCGGTACCACCGATCACAATCCCTCGCGCATCAAGAATAAGCATGTCGGTGCCGAAGTCGACCGACACCAGGCTCTCACGCATCCGAGTAAGCACGTCCGTGCTCCGCTCCCAATCGAAGAGTGCCACGAGCCGCCCGATCAGCGCCTGGGGCGCCTCGGGGTCCGGCACTGGGACAGTGAAACGGAGGAGTGTCCTGACGGAGCCGGGCGCCTGGAATGGACCCTGCACCGCCTCTCCTATGCTGGGGCCACCAGGGATCAGGGCTTCAGTCTCTCCGATCCACGAAGGATTGCTCGACGCCACGACGCGACCGTTGCGGTCGAGCACGAGGAAGTCCACACAGGACGGGCAGCCGCGCTTAGCGGATGCCAGAAACGAGGAGATCCGTTTGTCCAAGTCCTCGATGCGAATCTCGCGCATCACATCCTGCGTGGCGAACGATTCGAGACGTTCCCGCTCCGAGCGCAGCGTCGTCGCGAGCCGGTCAGCACCTTCGCGAGCCTCCTCGACAAGGAGACGTCCGACCACCTGCGCCAGCGCCGCGCGGCTGCTCGAGAGCGTAATCGCTCCGTATATGCCGCCAGGGATTAGGACAATCGCCGTGGCGAAGAGGAGTAGTTTGGTCCGCAGCGAGAAAAACCGTCCATTCCCCGTGTTCCAATAGCGTGACATGTGGTGATTTGACTCTCTCTGCATATTTCTCTAAATAACTGCGTTACGCACCGCTGCCCCTGTGTGCCCGCGTATGCTTCCTGCTGGTCCCCTCGCCGAGGATACACTCGCTGCCGCGGATTTGCACACTTTCTGCTTACACCTCCATGAGCGTCACGACATTACAAAACTACAGCAGGTGTGGCCAGACGAGTATAATGAGTCTGATCGTCCTCTTGATGCACTCCCTCATGGTGTTCGCCTCCTCAGCCGCGTGGGCAGCTTCCGAAAATCAAACCCCCTTTAGCATTGGACGGCCGGAGCTGGAAGAAACCTTCGGTGCCGACACGCCGCTTGGGCGATTTTCGTATCAGGCCGGTCAGGGATTACGGGTAGGGAGGACGGGGCTCACGATTGGGGGATTCACCACGGCGGAGGTGGAACATCTTGAGAACGGCGAGCGACGTGGGGGAATCGAAGAGCTAAACTTCCTCATTTCTTACGACCCGCTTCCGTTCGCGCATCTCTTTGCCGAACTCGGAGTAGGATCACTAGCGGAGGTAGGGCGGGGGCGACGGGGGATACACTCCAATCCCGCGTTAGAAGTCGAGCGGCTCTATCTGGATCTGGGCACTCGTGACGCCTTACGTCTCCGGGTCGGCAAGTTCCAAACTCCCGTCGGACGGTGGAACTTGACGCCGCGCGAACCCCACCTGTGGACAACTTCCGAGCCATTGATCGTAGAGGAGGTATTCGACGATACGACAACCGGCGCGATGCTGCACGGGTCAGTGTTCCCGCAAGGCGGGGCACTGTCGTACTCGCTGTACGGGGCGTTTTTACCTCCGCTTGATGCACAGAGCGACGAACACCCGGTGAGACGCAGCGCCGGAGCGCATCTTGAATGGGCAAGCCTTCGTGGGTGGACGCTCGGCGCGTCGTATTTCGCCTCGCAGCGACGCAATGGCGAATGGAATCACCTGGGCGGTGCTGACCTGTTGTGGTTCCCCCACCAGCGGGTCGAGCTGAGCGGTGAACTGCTGTTCGGCGAGGGCAGCATCGAGGACGGCGCGACGTGGGGGCTGTACACACAGGGGGTCGTGGAGACCCTCCCCACTCTGTTCCTCGTCGGGCGGTACGAGCACGTTCGTCCCCCTGGGGGCGGGCGCGATATTAACCTGTTTGACCTGGGCTTTGCGTGGGTGCCAGTTCCGTATTTCCGCTTCAAGGCCGATTACCTCATCGCCGACCATCGCCACGAACTCGCCGCGCCGGGCTTACGTGTCTCATTTTCGTTGCTGTTTTGAGCTGCTATGGGTACGCGACTTTTCATCATCGTTCTCGCCTTCATGCTCTTCGCGCCGACGCGTATCGTCGGGCAGGAGAGTCGTGTCGCCGTGATCGTGCACCCGGAACGTCGCACCGCGCTGTCGCCCGACGAAGTCGCGCAAATCTATTTGCGCCGCAAACGCTTCTGGGACGATGGGACCGCCATCGTCCCACTCAATCTCTCCTCGCAAGCCCCTCTGCGGGTACGGTTTTCACAGCTCGTGCTCAACCAGACTGGCCCGCGACTCGCGGATTATTGGAACCGCTTGTACTTCGATGGCATCTTGCCGCCCGCGACCCTCGCCTCGACGGAAGCCGTTCGGCGTTATGTGGCCTCCGATCCGAACGCGATTGGCTATGTGCCGATGACGGAAGTCGATGACTCAGTCCGTGTTGTTTTGCACTTGGAGTGAGAAAGATCAGTCTTCGGTCCTCGGCTTTCCGCCTTCGGTCTTCCGCCTTCGGTCCTCGGTCTCCGGTCGTCTCTTACGCGATCCCGTACTTCTTCACCTTATACCAGAGCGTGCGTTCGCTGAGGTCGAGCACCCGCGCGGCTTTGGCCTTGTTGCCGTCCGTCTGGGTCAGCGCTCTGACGATGAACGCTCTTTCAAGCTGCTCAATGGCTTGCGTGAGCGACAAGGATTCCGGGAGAGCTGAGCGCTCGGCAACCGAGGGCCGCGCGGGCGAGGCGACCGGTGCGACCGGTGCGACCAGTTCCTGGGGTAAGTGCATGGTGTCAATGAGTTGTCCGCGACTCAAAACGGCGGCCCGCTCCAGGACATTTTCCAACTCGCGGACATTGCCAGGCCACGCATACCGTTGCAGACTTTGCAGCGCTTGCTCGCTGATATGCAAGTGTTCATATCCGAGCTTGGTTCCGTGATGTGCAAGAAAATGTTGGACCAACAGCGGAATATCTTCGATCCGTGCCCGCACCGGTGGCATCTCCACCGTGAAGACATTGATGCGATAGAAGAGGTCTTCCCGCAAGGTGCCGTCGTGCACAGCCTGTTGCGGGTTACGATTCGTGGCCACCACGACACGAATATCCACCGGGACCCGCCGGTTGCTCCCGAGCCGCTCGATTTCGCGCTCTTGCAACACTCGCAGTAATTTCGCTTGCATTGGCAGTGGCATTTCCGTGATCTCATCAAGAAAAATCGTGCCCCCATGCGCCATCTCAAACTTTCCCACGCGATCATGAGACGCGCCGGTAAACGAGCCGCGCGTATGCCCAAAGAGTTCGCTTTCCAAGATGTCGTCGGGAATAGCCGCGCAGTTAATCGGGACAAAGAGCGCCTTTTTGCGGGGCGAGGCGCGATGAATCGCCCGCGCGGCGAGTTCCTTGCCGGTGCCGGTTTCTCCAGTAATCAGCACGTTGGTATTGCTTGGCGCGACTTGGTGTATGAGGTCATAGACCTGTTGCATGGCCGCGCTACGGCCAACAAATTCCCCCCATCCTTTTTCGATCTCCTCGCGGAGAAAGAGATTTTCTCGACGAGTGCGTTCGGTGGTCAAGGCACGGGTAATGGTGCGTTCGACCGCCTCCACATCGAACGGCCGCAAAATATAATCGTAGGCCCCCGACTTCATGGCGTGAACAGCGCTCTCGACCGTGCCGTAGGCGGTCAGCAGAATCACTGGGGTCTCGATCTTCTGCGCACGCAGCGCATCAAGCAGGGCGAGACCGTCCATCCCCGGCATGCGGAGGTCGGTCAGGATAAGATCGAAGGACTCACGTTGCGCGAGAGCGAGGGCCTCCTGGCCATTGCTCGCGACGCGTGTCGCGAGTCCCATCTTTTGCAACATGATTTCGAGCACCCGACGGGTATTGGCTTCATCATCGACCACGAGGACGCGCTGCTGGCTCATAAACTGACGCTCCTTTATCGAGACAACTGGACCACAAAACAGGTGCCTTTGTCACCATACTCTGGAACAGCAAGTATCCTGCCATGCCTTGAGCCCACCAAGAATGAAGTTGAACTTGCAACTGCAACAGGAAAGGTGGTACAGGATGGGAAATTTTTATGATCAAGGTGTGAGGCTGGGTGGTCGTGATGGGCTGCACGGCTGTGCGGCAATTGCGACGGGAAGTTGGCAGCCCATATAGTGTTAGGCGCACCCGGACCCGTCGCGCAGCCAGAGCCCCCACGAGGTAACACGTGCCCAAAGTGAAGAAGAACTCGGCCCCCGCGCACACGACCGCCGCCAACGTCGGCTACGAAGCCGAGCTCTGGCAAATGGCCGACGCCCTGCGCGGCAGCATGGACGCCGCCGAGTATAAGCACGTCGTCCTCGGCCTCATCTTCCTCAAGTACATCTCCGACGCCTTCGAGGAACTGCACGGCAAGCTCGTGACCGAGCAGGCGCAGGGCGCCGACCCGGAGGACCCGGACGAGTATCGCGGCGCCGCGCATCCCGTCTTCTGGGTGCCGTCCGAGGCGCGCTGGCCGCACCTCAAGGCCCAGGCCAAGCAGCCGACCATCGGCCAGCTCGTGGACGACGCGATGGCCGGCATCGAGCGCGACAACCCAGCGCTCAAGGGCGTGCTGCCCAAGGACTACGCGCGCCCGGCGCTCGACAAGCAGCGGCTCGGCCAGCTCATCGACCTCGTCAGCAACATCCGCATCGGCGACGCGGAAGCCCGCGCGAAGGACGTGCTCGGCCGCGTGTACGAGTATTTCCTCTCGCGGTTCGCCAGCGCCGAGGGCAAGAAGGGCGGCGAGTTCTATACGCCCCGCTGCGTGGTCAAGCTGCTGGTCGAGATGCTCGAGCCGTACAAGGGCCGGGTGTACGACCCCTGCTGCGGCTCCTCGGGCATGTTCGTGCAGTCGGTCGAGTTCATCCGCGCGCACGCCGGGGGCAATGGCAACGGCGGCCGGGCCAAGGGCGACATCAGCATCTACGGTCAGGAGTCGAACTACACCACTTGGCGGCTGGCCAAGATGAACCTCGCCATCCGCGGCATCGACGGCCAGATCGGCCACGGCGACACCTTCCACAACGACCGCCACCCCGACCTCAAGGCCGACTTCATTCTCGCCAACCCGCCTTTCAACATCTCCGACTGGGGCGGCGAGCGGCTGCGCGACGACAAGCGCTGGCAGTACGGCGTGCCGCCCGCGGGCAACGCCAACTACGCCTGGGTGCAGCACATGGTGCATCACCTGGCACCCGCCGGCGTGGCCGGCTTCGTTCTCGCCAACGGCTCGATGTCGTCCAACCAGTCGGGCGAGGGCGAGATCCGCAAGAATCTGATAGAGGCGGATATGGTGGACTGCATGGTGGCGTTGCCGGGCCAGCTCTTCTACTCGACACAGATCCCTGCATGCCTGTGGTTCCTCGCGCGCGGCAAGCGTTCTCTCCCCTCTCCCGCTCGCGGGAGAGGGGCCGGGGGTGAGGGCCGCGACCGGCGCGGCCACGTGCTCTTCATTGACGCGCGCAAGCTAGGCCGCATGGCGGACCGCACCCATCGCGAGCTGACCGACGAGGACATCGCCCGCATCGCCAGCACCTACCACGCCTGGCGCGGCTCCTCTTTAACCTCTTCCCCCTCGAAGGGGGAAGAAAGAGATGGGGGTGAGTACGCCGACGTGCCCGGCTTCTGCAAGAGTGCGCCGCTGGAGGAAGTCCGCAAGCACGGCCACGTGCTCACCCCCGGCCGCTACGTCGGCGCCGAGGCGGTGGAGGATGACGGCGAGCCGTTCGAGGAGAAGATGCAGCGGCTCACCGCAACGCTGCGCGAGCAGCAGGCGGAAGCCACGAAGCTGGATGCCGCCATCGCCACCAACCTGAAGGAGCTTGGGTATGGCGGGTAGGAAGAAGACCACAAAGGACTCAGCCATGTCCGATAGCGAATTCCTCATCCCTCGGGACTACGCGGACTGGCTGGCCAGTTTGAAGTCTCGCATCTCCGGTGCCCGGCAGCGGGCCACCCTCGCCGTCAATCAGGAGCTGGTGCGGCTCTATCACCACATCGGCACAGAGATTCTGGAACGGCAGACCCGTCAGGGCTGGGGAGCCAAAGTGATCGACCGCTTGGCCGCCGATCTCCGGGCAGCCTTTCCGGAGATGAAGGGCTTCTCCAGCTCGAACCTGAAATACATGCGGTTCTTCGCCCAGATGTGTCCCACCGGCTTAATTGGTCAGCAGCTTGCTGACCAATTGCCCTGGTTCCACCTCGTCACCCTCCTCACCAAGGTTTCTGCGGATACTGAGCGCGAATGGTATGCGGCCCAAGTCATCCAGCATGGCTGGTCGCGGCCCACGCTGGATGTTCACATCAAGAACCAGCTCCACCTGCGCCAGGGCGTCGCCATCACCAACTTCGACCGCCACCTCCCCACGCCGCACGCCCAGCTCGCCATCGAAGCCTTGAAGGACCCTTACCTCTTCGACTTTCTCGGCCTCGGCGACGAAGCCCTTGAGCGCGACATCGAGAACGCCCTCATTCGGCACATCACCCGGTTTCTCCTGGAACTCGGGGCAGGTTTCGCTTTTGTCGGGCGGCAATTTCGGCTGGAAGTGGCTGGCGACGAGTTTTTCATCGACCTACTTTTCTATCACACCCGCCTGAAATGTTATGTGGTGGTGGAACTCAAGGGAGTAGCCTTCAAGCCCGAACACGCCGGCCAACTGAACTTCTATCTCGCCGCGGTGGATGCCCAAATCAAGGCCCCGGACGACAAGCCCACCATCGGCCTCTTACTCTGCAAAACCAAGAACCGCCTCGTCGCCGAATATGCCCTCTCCGGGATCAGCAAGCCCATCGGCGTGGCGGAATACCAACTCGTGCGCGCACTGCCCGAACCGCTGGATACCAATCTGCCCAGCATTGAGGAGATCGAGGCGGAGCTCAGCCGCGAGGAGAATGAACGATGAATCGGCTCACCGCAACGCTGCGCGAGCAGCAGGCGGAAGCCACGAAGCTGGATGCCGCCATCGCCGCCAACCTGAAGGAGCTTGGGTATGGCAAGAAAATACCCGGGACAGGAGACGCAACATGCCCCTTGAACTCGACAGTCTGAAGAAGGCCGTTGCCGCCTTGAACGGCGTGTTGGCGAAGAGCAACGACGCTGAACTCATGCGCGGGTTGGATGAGATCACCCGGAACGCGATCAAGTCCGGCGCCATCCAGCATTTCGAGTTCACCTACGAACTGTGCTGGAAGTTCATCAAGCGCTGGTTGGAAATGAACATCAGCCCCACGGAGGCGGATGGCGTGACGCGGCGCGAACTGTTCCGGCTCGCCGCGGAAAACCGCCTGATTGTAGATGTGGATCAATGGATGCGGCATCATGACGCAAGAAACCGAACATCCCACACCTACGACCCGGCGGTTGCCGAAAGCGTCTATCTGGCGGCGCACGACTTCGCCCGCGACGCGCAAAGGCTATTGGAGGCATTGGAAGCCCGGAATGATTGACGTCAACCCCAACCATCTCGAAACGGTCACGCGCATTCTGGCCGGCCAGGTACCGGAATGCGAGGTGAGGGCCTTTGGCTCCCGCGTGACCTGGACGGCCAAGGACTATTCCGATCTTGATCTGGCCGTAGTGGGGGACCGTGCGCTGGATTCGGATGCTCTTCGCCGCCTGAAGGAGGCGTTCGAGGAATCCGATCTCCCCTTCCGGGTGGATGTGCTGGACTGGCACGCCATCAGCCCCGCCTTTCAGAAGGTGATTGAAAAGAAGTATGAAGTTGTCCAGAAAGGCAAGAAGAAGAGCTTGGGTATGGCGGGTGAGTGGCGTGTCGAAACGTTTGAGAACGCTCCGCTGCAGATCATCGATGGTGATCGCGGAACGAACTATCCGAACCAAGCCGAGTTCTCGGCAGCCGGTCATTGCCTCTTCCTGAATGCAGGAAACGTTACGACCACCGGGTTCAGGTTTTCGGATTGCGCTTTCATCACGGCAGAGAAAGACGCTTCGCTACGCAAAGGTAAGCTCGTGCGAAATGATGTGGTCTTGACGACCAGAGGAACGGTTGGGAATGTGGCCTACTTTGATGATTCCGTCCCGTTTGATCATATCCGGATCAACTCAGGGATGGTGATTCTTCGGGCTCAAACTCCCGCACTACAACCTCAATACTTGTACCTCTTCGTGCGATCAGCTCTCTTTCTCTCGCAAGTGTCAGCGTTACGGACGGGGAGCGCTCAGCCGCAACTGCCGATTCAGGATATCAACAGAATCGAAATTCCAATCCCACCGCCAGACGAACAACGCGCCATCGCCCACATCCTTGGCACGCTGGACGACAAGATCGAGCTGAACCGGCGGATGAACGAGACGCTGGAGGCGATGGCGCGGGCGCTCTTCAAGTCGTGGTTCGTGGATTTCGACCCCGTCCGCGCCATCGCCTCCAGCGTCTCGTTCATCCGCCGGT
>JABFSC010000336.1 GCA_013140885.1 Deltaproteobacteria bacterium
TAGGGGTTAGGGGCTGGGGAGAAATTCAAGTTTGTTCGACACGATATTGGTGGCGAGGAGCAAGCAACAGAATTTCGTTACGCGGGCGACTGAGAATCAGATCGAAATTATCAAGGACATCACGCCCAAGAACGCTCAGGTCCGTGGCGGCGGGGTCGGTGAATCCAGCAAATTCGCCACGGACCCGCACGGGGCTCCCATCGACACGGAGAAGTTCGATGACCGTTGTGACCAAGACGAAAGCACTCACCCCACCGATGCCGCTCAGAGCGATATCCATCGGCGGCTTCCGGGTAGGAATCTGCAATTGCTCAAGTAAGCCAGTCCGAAAGGCAGTACGGTCCGCACCACTATCAATAAGAAAATCTTCCGCGATCAATGTTCCGTCACCCTTGTGTATCCTGGCGTGCAGAATAGGCCGCGTAACACCGTCGTCGGACAATTGCCATTCACCCGCGATGACCATACATGCGTGGTCCTTTGTCAGTGCGGATGTAGCGAACTATCGCGCCATCGTCTTCTGGGTGCGTTGCGCTGGCCCACTCCCACGCCGCTCTTGAGGTCTCAGCGATAAAGGGCTCTTGATTCGCGACCGCGAGAAACTTGCCGCGTGCCTGGGGCAATACGTCCGCCCAATGCGTTGCCAACCATTCACTATTCCGACGATGCCGTTCATCTTGAGCGCGGGCACGAGCGATTTCGCCTGGGTCGATGACTTCTTCAATAATAAATTGGGGTTGTGCCATGAGGTCTGCCTCCGACATTGTCTAAGGAGACGGAAGAGTGAAGACAGCTTTTTTCGTGCTGCCTCCGCTCTTTCGTGTTTTCAATTCTCCATCCTTCACTCTGCATTCTTCATTACACCGTCAGGATATGCACCGCGACCGCCGCCGCTTCGCCGCGTAGCATGCCGCCACCGTTTTCGGTCAACCCGACCTTGGCTCCCTGCACCTGCCGTTTGCCCGCCTCGCCCCGCAACTGCCAGAAAATTTCCGCGATTTGCGCGACGCCGGTGGCTCCCACTGGATGTCCTTTCGCCAGCAGCCCACCACTCGGATTGACTGGCAGCCGACCACCAAGCAAGGTCGCGCCTTCGTCAATCAACCGACCGCCTTCACCATGTTTACAGAAGCCGAGTTCCTCATAAATGATGAGTTCCGCGGGAGCCGACGCATCGTGTACTTCCGCGACATGAATGTCTTGAGGCCCAAGACCCGCCATCTCGTAGGCTTTGCGTGCGACCCGCTCCGTCACTTCGGGCTCGCCCGGCTTACGGTCCTTGCCAGACCCGAGCACCGAGGCCCTCACATACACGGGCTTGGCCGTGTATTGCTTCGCGCGTTCGGCGCTGGTCAGAATCACCGCTGCCGCACCATCTCCAATCGGAGAGCACATCATGCGGGTGAGCGGGTCCGCGATCATCGGGGAAGCCAGAATATCTTCCATCGTGCGTGGCGTCTGAAATTGCGCGTGAGGATTGAGGCTGCCATTGGTATGGTTCTTCGCGGCGATCTTGGCGAAATGTTCCTTGGTCGTGCCATATTCACGCATGTGCGCACGAGCGAAGTCGGCGTAGAAATCCATGAACATGCTGCGCGACTTGCCCGCGCCCGCGTCCTCGCCACCATCGTTGGTCGCCGTCTTCATCTGCTCAAGGGTTTGCTGCATCAGCTCCACGTCAATGGCGCTGCCCAGAGCCTCGAACGATTTGCTTTTGTCTTGATGAAAGAGTTTTTCCATGCCGACCGCGAGCACCACGTCGTACATCCCGGAAGCCACATAGAGCCAAGCAATGTGGAACGCGGTGGCCGCGCTGGCGCACGCGTTTTCGGTATTGATGACCGGAATGCCGCCGATGCCCATCTCGCGCAGGACCACTTGCCCACGAATGCATTCTTGCCCGGTGATGAGGCCCGCCATCGCATTGCCCACCGCCGCCGCTTCCAGCGCGCTGGCGTTGATGTTCGCGGACCGTAGCGCGTTGTCAATCGACTCGCGCGCCAAGTCCTTCATGCTCCGGTCGAGATGTTTCGCGAAGCGCGTCATGCCCGCGCCAACAAGAGCCACTTCTCTCATGGTGGTGTTCCTCCGTGGATTGAAATTGCGGCCACCATACCGACATTCCCCCTTGTTCCGCAAGGCGAACTTCGCCAGTATGGGCGCGTATGAATTTCGCCTTGGTGCCCGTCAAAGCCCTCGCGTTCGGCAAAAGTCGGCTTTCCGCTTGTCTGACGCCCGAAGCCCGCCACGCGGTCTCACGCGCGATGCTGACCGACGTCCTCACCAGCGCCTTGCATGCCGCGACGGTGGACCGCGTGGTCGTGGTTTCGTCCGATGCGTCGCTGTTGCTGCTGGCTCGTGAGCTTGGAGCCTTCACCGTGGACGAGGAATATCCGCGTGGGCTCAATGGTGCCGTGACAGTCGGCACGGACTTTTGTCTCCAACACGGCGCGACGGCGGTGTTGGTGTTGCTGGCCGACTTGCCGCTCGTGACCGCCGAGGACATCGACTTATTGTTTCATTCCGTGAACCAGTCCGAACATGTCGTGCTGGTCCCGTGCAAGGAAGGAGATGGCACCAACGCGTTTCTGCGGGTGCCACCGCTAGTGATTCCGTCGCGGTTTGGTGGCCCCAGCCTGGAAGGACATCAGCGGGTCGCGCAACGCATCGGGATTCCTTGTCAGGTGGTTGAAGCGTCGCGCATCGCCTTCGATGTCGATTCCGTGGATGACCTCAAATGGCTGGCGACCCACGCCACCGTGACACGTACTTCGCAGGTACTGCGGGAGCTGGGCGTGTTGAGTGGCATGGAATTGAAGACGTAGAAAAGAGGTGTCAGTTCTCAGGGTGCGCGTCCTGTTTCCGCCACCGCCACGCGAGACTCAAAAGTCATCGGGAAATCGTCTCACGGAGACTTCCTCAATCTGCTCAACATGAGTCACGAGAAGTCCGAGGTCAGGCGAAGGACGAACCCAAGGCCTGACCAAAGACCCGTCCCAGACTGGTCTGAGACCCGCCCGGACTTACGCCATTCCCAATTTTTCATTCCTCACTCTTCACTCAGAGGCTGTGAAAAAATCGTTTGCTGGGTTTCTCTGGGAACTTCGGGCGTCGGGCATGGCTTTTGGGGCTCGGTCACAACTGAGAAGGCCGAGGCCCCTTTGCGGGCCTTCGGGAAGAGTCATAGCGAGTTGTGTCAGCCGCAAGGGGGCTCGCCCCTCAATAGTGTTCGGCGCAAAGGTTGACAGGCGTCGTACGTCGGGGGCCATCTCGAAGTGCGCGGCGTTCCCTCAATACCTCCGCGCGGTCCCCTCCGCAATCCCAACGGGATTGCGTCTTCCAGCCCAGGGTTGGGCCAACCCTGGGCTGAGAATCACGTCGCTTTCCCAACCCCGATAGGGTTGTGCCCTTTTCGTCCCGTGACCTGAGCCCTGTGCCGTGCCCGCAGCACAGCTGAGATCGGAGCCCAGGGTAGCAACGCAACCCCGGGTTGCATTGCGCAATCCCGTTGGGATCAGAGCCAGGCGTGGGCGAGGGACCATTCTCGCCTTGTGCTGTGGTGCCAAGAGCCAAATTTGTACCGAACACTATTGACACAGCCGGTAGGTTTTTCGAGGGCAGGCTTGCCTTTTTCTTCGAGAGCCCCTTCTTTTATCCATATTTTGGCTATAATA
>JABFSC010000236.1 GCA_013140885.1 Deltaproteobacteria bacterium
TCCGTATACTAACGCCTAGTGATTCTGGGAGCCTGCTGCTCGGGCTGTGCACCCCACAGGGGAGTACTATAGCAACCCTCAAGCCAGACAGCGTAGGCTGGGAAAGGCATGTGAGTGTACGGTGTTAGCGTTCCGGAACGAAGATGCAGCGCAGTAGTGGGGGTGCGACAGATGTTGTCAGCCGTAAGCAAAGTCGTCTGTAGGTGCACATAAGTGGCGGAAATGACAGGCCTCTCAAGGCTGCAACTTCTGTCGCGTGTGCGACAGAAGTTGCAGCCCCCAACCCTCATCCCTCTGAAATTTTTACGATATCCCCAATACGAAAGGAACGGATCATGTCAACAGAAGACAATAAAGCCATTCTTCACCGACTAAATCGGACCACACGAGATTGGCATAGTGCCGACAAAAATCCCCCCGCGCTGCGCGCGGCCCCCTTTACGAAAGGGGGCATTTGGGTTCCCTCCTTTGTAAAAGGAGGAATAGGGAGGATTTTCACTCTTTGTCACGAAGTGTACCAATGTCGTGTGGTCGTGCGTCCAGCGAAGGTTAGCGCGTTCAGTGGGAGACAGTCCCACCATGGAAAAAGCCAGACCCCTGTACGGGTTCAGCCGAGATACGTGTAAAAATAGGACATAGCGTGAGAACGCTGTGTTAAGCTAGGATTCTGCGGACAGAAGTTCTGCCGATTTTCAATCGTCGTGCGATTGCCGCTTTACTCATGCCATGTGCAAACAAGCGTTTGACTCGAGACGCCTGCCGCCGTGCGGTCGGGGGACGGCCATGCGGACGGCCTTCTTTGCGGGCGTGCGCGATCCCGGCTTTGACTCGTTCACGGAGGATCTCGCGTTCAAACTCGGCAAACACCGCGAGTAAACCCGTCAACGCCCGTCCCGTGGGCGTGGTGAGATCCAACGCTTCGGTGACCGAGACAAAGCCGACGCCCAGTTCCGCGAGCTCCTTCAGCGTCAGCACGAGATCCGCCAACGATCGGCCCCAGCGATCCAAGCGCCAGACCAAAATCGCATCCAGCTCCCGACGCCGGGCCGCCTGCATCAGCTGCTCACGTTGCGGACGCTCACTCGCTCCTGATCCTACGTCCTTTATCTGGAGGCCAATTGTCCAGCCGCGCTGACGCACATAAGTGCGGAGTGCGCGTAATTGCATTGGCAGCGTCTTCTGATCTTGCGTCGAGACGCGGGCGTACAACCCCACTTTGACGATCCGTTGTTCCCTGGCCAAAAACCCCCTCCTTTCCTGTGTCTCGGGAGCGGTGATTTTGCTCGACTTTTTTGCCTGCTACAAGGCAGGCCAGAAGCTGTAGTTTTTGGTCATAGCATATCGCCCCACCGACAGGAAAGGAGACTCTCATCGTGGCTTCTATTGAACGCACCGCTTACCCTCGCTTTAAGCCGACGCCCACGACGCAAGAACTGTTTGAGCTCTACACGCCGACCTCCGAAGAACTGATCTTCGCGCAGTCACTCACCCGATCGCCGACGCATCGGCTCACCCTGCTCGTATTGCTCAAGGCCTTTCAGCGCCTGGGCTACTTTCCCCGTTTGACCGAGGTGCCCGTAGCGATCGTGCAGCATATTCGCGGCTGCCTCCGAGTCGGAGAGGACGTAGCGGTGGGCTACGGGGAGCCGCGCACGTTATATCGGCACTACCGAGCGATCCGCACGTATTTACAAGTTCTTGCTTATGGACGGGAGGCACGCCACCAGGCAATCCATGCCGTGTACGCGGCCGCTCAGACGATGGACAATCCGGCCGATCTGATCAATGTCGCGTTGGAGACGTTGATCAAAGAGCGGTATGAGCTGCCAGCCTTCAGCACTGTAGATCGGCTGGTGCGGCGCGTCCGGACCTTGGTGAATCAACGGTTCTTCCGCGCGGTCTTTCAGCGTTTGTCCACGGCCGATCAGGCGCGCCTGGATGCGTTGCTCATCACTGATCCCCGCCTCCACCGGAGCGTGTATAACCGACTGAAGCAGGTACCCAAACGACCGACCCTCACCCATCTCCAAGAATGGTTGGACCATCTCACATGGTTACTCTCCCTGGGGGCAGTCGAGCACCCGCTCGGCGGCTTACCCCCGCTGAAACGCAAACACTTCGCCCTGGAAGCGAAGGCCTTGGATGCCGCCGAGCTGAGAGACGTGACGGCCCCCAAACGCTACGCGCTGCTCTTGTGTCTGATTCAGCGCATGCGCACTCAGACCCGCGATCAACTCGCGGAGATGTTCATCAAACGTATGCATACCTTTCGGCAACACGCCAAAGAGGAGCTCGCGCGCTTGCGGGTTCAACACCAGGAGAAGACCGTGCAGTTAGTCTCCTTGTTGGCGGATGTAGTCACGGCCTGTGAACACCCCTCCCCGGATGAAGAAGTCGGGCGACGCATCAAAGGCCTGGTCACCGCACGGGGGACACCCGCGCAACTCCGCGAAGACTGTGAAGCCATCGCGGCGTACAATAGTGATAACTACCATCCTTTGCTGTGGCGCTATTACCGCAGTCATCGCCGCACGCTCTTTCGGCTGCTCCACGCGCTGACCTTCACCTCGACCACCCAAGATCAGTCGCTCATGGTGGCCTTGGACGTACTCCGTGCCCAGGAAGGACGCCGAGGAGAATGGCTTACCGACCCGGTCGACTTGTCCTTCGCCTCAGAACGCTGGCAACGTACCGTCGGTCGCATGCACGAAGGGATGCTGCAGCTCCATCGTCGCCACTTTGAAGTCTGCGTCTTCTGGCACGTGGCGGAGGAATTAAAATCGGGAGACCTCTGTCTGGCGGGGTCAGAAGCCTATGCCGACTATCGCGAGCAACTGCTGGCGTGGACAGAGTGTGAACCGCTGGTGGCCAACTACTGTCGGGAACTGGACCTCCCGACGACGGCAGAGGCCTTCGTGGACCACTTGCGCAGCTGGTTGGATGACACCACCCGACGGGTGGACGCCCTCTATCCCACCAATGGCCACTTGGTCATCGACGACACCGGCAAGCCCAGTTTGAAGCGCACCCCTGCCGCAGCGCCACGTCCCTCGGCGAAACTCTTGGAAGCCGCCGTGCTCAGCCGCATGCCGGAACGCAACCTCCTCGATGTCCTGGCCAACGTCGACTACTACACGCAGTGGACGCGCCACTGCGGCCCCTTGTCAGGGTCTGATCCCAAACTCGATCGGGCCACGGAACGGTACCTGCTCACCACCTTTGCCCACGGCTGTAACCTTGGCCCCATGCAGGCGGCGCGTCATATGCGCGGGGCCGTCAGCGCTCACACCTTGTCATTCGTGAATCGGCGGCATGTGAATGCGGCGAAACTCAACGCTGCCTCCCGTGACATCATTAACCTCTACGCTCGCTTTCCGTTGCCGAAACTCTGGGGGGAAGGGAAAACCGCGGCAGCGGATGGCACCAAGTATGAGCTGTACGATCAAAACCTCCTAGCGGAGTACCATATCCGCTACGGCTCCTATGGCGGCATCGCGTATCATCATATCGCCGACAATTACATTGCCTTGTTCTCCCACTTCATTCCCTGTGGGGTCTGGGAAGCGGTCTACATCATCGAAGGGCTCCTGCAGAACACCTCCGACATTCAACCCGACACCGTCCACGCCGATACGCAAGGCCAGGCGCTTCCCGTCTTTGGCTTGGCGCATTT
>JABFSC010000528.1 GCA_013140885.1 Deltaproteobacteria bacterium
TGGCATCAGTGGCATTGTGGGAGGACTGCTCAGTCCGATCAAGAATGACACCGCGTGGCGGCTGTTCTTTGTCTTGGGGTTGCTGACTGGAGGGGTGCTGTTCCAACTCGTCGCAGCCGAGGTTTTTACTATCGGCATCACTCGATCCACCAGTGTCCTGCTACTCGCCGGATTACTCGTTGGCTTCGGCACGCGCTTGGGTAACGGCTGCACGAGTGGGCATGGAGTCTGTGGCATCAGTCGGTTTTCTCCTCGTTCCTTGGTTTCGACGGCCACATTCATCGTCACCGGTGCCATCACCATCTACATTATCAACCACCTGCTGGGAGGTGCGCTATGAACTCGACACTGGCCGCTTTTGTTTCAGGTGTGATCTTCGCCATTGGCCTCGCGATCGGCGGGATGACCAAGCCCGCGAAGGTCGCGGGGTTTCTCGATTTCACGGGGAACTGGGATCCCAGTCTGATGTTCGTCATGGGGGGCGCGGTGATGACGCACGCCATCTTGTATCGTCTGATTCGCAAACGCCCCACTCCGCTATTCACCGAGGCTTTCGCAATCCCCACGCGCACGGATATTGACCCACGACTGCTGGGTGGAGCCGCGCTCTTTGGCATCGGCTGGGGACTCAGTGGCTTTTGCCCAGGTCCAGCCATTACCTCCCTCGCGTCGGGACAAACGCCCGTACTGGTTTTTGTCGCGGCGATGCTTGGTGGCATGTATCTGTATAACGTGAGCGTAAAGCGTGGAGCATAATAAGGAGCGAACGTCATGCTATTTCGAGAACTCAATCGCGGCAAATGCAAAACCTATTTCGTTGCGTGTGAGCGGACCCACAAAGCGGCATTGATCGATCCTGTCCGAGAGAAAGTCGAGCGCTATCTCGCCCTGCTGGCCTACTACGGCTGTACGCTTGATGCCGTGATCGACACGCACACACATGCGGATCATCGCACCGCCAGTTGGGAACTGCACGATTTGACCGACGCGCGAGTTGTCATGCACCGTCGTGCTCCAGCCCCGCACGTTGATGTCCACGTGGAAGATGGCCAGGTGATTCCCATTGGGGACGTGAACCTGCACGTTTTTCACACGCCGGGCCATACCCCGGATAGTATCAGCTTGTACACGAACGATCGGGTCTTTACGGGAGATACGATTCTCATTCACGGCACGGGCCGGTGCGACTTCGCTGGTGGGGATGCGGGTGAACAGTACGACGCCATCACGACGAAGATTTTTTCGCTCCCTGATGAGACACTGCTCTTTCCCGCTCATGACTATCGTGGGCATACCCAATCGACCGTGGGAGAAGAGAAGCGCGCGAACCCTCGCGTTGCTGGCCGGACGCGCCAGTCCTATATCGACCTGATGAATAATCTGGGGCTTCCTCTCCCTCAAGGGATTCAAGAATCCTTACAGCCTAATCAGTCCGCCATCGAAGATGAGTCGATCAAATTCCCGACGCTTTCCGAACTGAACCAGGTCCGGCAGCTCAGCGCCAAGGAATTACAGCTCAAGTTGATGACCTCGCAGCGGCCAATTTTGCTCGACGTGCGAGAGCCGGACGAGTTTAGGGGCGAGTTGGGGCACATCTCTGGTAGTATCCTCATTCCACTCAAGGAGTTACCCGCGCGTGCTGGTGAGCTTGAAGTGGATAAATCCCGAGACATCATTGTGATTTGTCGCGCTGGGGTGCGCAGTACCACGGCGGCGGCGATTCTCACTGGCCTTGGCTTCGAGCATGTCGGCAACCTGAAAGGCGGCATGTTGGAGTGGGCCGACCAACGACTTCCGGTCGAACGATGAGGGGCGGTTCGGAGTTCGGGGCAGTTCGGAGTTCGGGACAGTTCGGAGTTCGGAGTTGAAGAAGGGAGAGAATTCCTATACCGGGAGTAGCCAGTTGCTCTCCGCGTCTCCGCGTGAGCAACTCCCTTCGCGTCCTCGGACAATCCACCCATGCAACCCCATCTCCCTTTCCTTGACCTCCGTTCCTACAAACTCTCATCTCTTCGCCATGACATGCTCGCGAGTGTCACGGTTACCTTCCTGGATATTCCCCAGGGTGTTGCTTACGCGATGATCGCTGGGTTACCACCAGCAATGGGGCTCTATGCCGCCGCGGTTCCCGCTATCGTTGGCGCATTATTTCGCAGTTCCCGACACGTCGTGACCGGTCCGACCAATGCTCTGAGCGTCCTTGTTGGCAGTGCGGTGGCTTCTCAACTCGCGTCTAATGGTTCCTCACCGGCCGAGGTGGCTATCACCCTCGCGTTTCTCGTTGGACTCATCCAGTTTTTCGCGGGGATGCTGCGACTCGACGCGATGGCGGATTATATTTCTCATCCGGTCATGCGTGGCTACATCACCGGCGCGGCGGTGCTTGTCGCCACCGGACAGCTCGCCAATGTCACCGGCACGAAAGGTGGCAGTGGCAACCTCCCGACAATGGTGAGCGCGTGGATAGCCGGCTTACCGCAAACCCACTTGCTTGCGGTTGTTTTCACCTTTGCTACCCTCATCGCGGTGGTGGCGCTACGCCGTCTCGACCGCCGCATTCCAGGGTCGATTATCGCGATGGTCCTCAGCATTGTTGTGAGTGAGATTTTCGCCTGTCACGAGCGTGGCCTCCGTTTGGTCGCCGATCTTGCCCCAATTCCCGCCGGTCTTCCCCCGTTTACCATCCCACAGTTTGGACATTGGACCGCGCTGCTTCCGGCGGCGGTGGCCTGTGCCGTGCTCTCGCTGATGGAGTCAAGTTCGGTGGCGCGCGGGCTCGCGACACGGAGTGGACAGCAGCTTGATATGGCGGCGGAGTTTACCGGCCAAGGCGCGGCGAATATCGCGGCGGCTTTCTTTGGTGGGTACCCCGTCAGTGGCAGCCTCGGACGGTCAATGCTCAACTACCAGGCCGGCGGGCGGAGTCGCCTCTCCGCGGCCTTCTGTGGGCTGATTATCATTCTCGTGCTCCTCTTTTTAGGGCCAGTCGTGGGCCGCACTCCCGTGGCAAGCCTTGCGGGCCTGCTGTTTGTCCTCGTGAATGATTTGATTGACCGTGAGCGTATTCGCGTCACATTGCGAGGAACGACTGGTGACCGCGCTGCTTTTCTGGTGACCCTGATCGGTACCTGGACGCTGCCTCTCGACAAAGCCATTTATCTGGGCGTCGGTATGAGTCTCGTCTTATTTTTACGACGGGTGCGACTCCTCACTGCTCGTGAAATGGAGATAGACGGGAAAGGACGGTTCCGCGAAATAAACGCGGAAGCCGGGGAGGTTGGCCATTCTTGCGCGGCGATCCGCATTCTCAATTTATCTGGCCCGCTGTTTTTTGCCGTAGCGGGAGAGTTGGAGCATGCCTTGGATAGATTCCTCAAGGACCCGGACATGCGTGTGCTCATTCTCCGCCTTCGCCAGGCGCAAGATGTGGATGTCACCACCGTCAGTATTCTGGAAGCCACCGCCAAACGACTCAGGAGTGAAGGAAAAACTTTGATTCTGTTGGGGTTACGTCCACCTATCAGCGCCTTACTCGAACAGACTAGGATTGCTGAAGAGGTTGGCCGTGAAAATCTGTTTCCCGCGCAGCCTGCATGGTTCGCGGCGATGGAGTTCGCACTGCGTCGAGCCCTGACCATAACAGGGGAGCACTCATGCGGGACGCACTGTCCGTTATCCGAATACGTCGCGACGCAGGAAACACTCAGGCAAGCCCCGGGCCAGTCTGGGTCTAGTCTGGGGCCAGTCGAAGACAAGTCTCAGTCGAGTCCTTGATAAGTCCAAGTCCAGTCCTAGACTTGCAGAGATTTGTCCGAGACTTGTCTTCGACTGGCTTACTGGTGGAGCGAGAGGACTGGGCAATCCGCCTCGCGGACCATTTTTTCGGTCAAACTCCGTAACAAAAAATGGAGAACGCCGGTGACACCGTGCGTCGCCATCACTATCAAATCCGCCCGGATGTCACGTTCTGTTTCGATAATGGTTTTCCCCGGATCTCCGCTCACGTGCAATACCGTCTCGTAGGGCACGCCACTCAAATGTTCCTGCGCAAGGGCTTGGAGTCTCTCGCGCGCGGTTTTCTCCGCGAGGACGAGATTGGCGCCATGCTCCCCTTCTCTTGCGTGGTAGACATCTCTGAGTCGGAGCATTGCTTCATCGCTCGGCACGATGTGGAGCGGGTAAACCGTCCCTTGAAATTGCTCGGCGAGTTGTCGAGCATAGGTGAGCGCAACGTTGCTTTTTTCGGCAATGTCAACCGGCACGAGAATTTTCTGGAATGGCCGGGCGTCGCCCAATTTTTCACCGCTTCTTGTGGTCAACACCGGGGTGCGGGATTCGCGGACCACTTTCTCAGCCACGCTGCCAAGGATGAAATGCGTCAGTCCCGTCCGCCCGTGTGTCGCCATGACCACGAGGTCGCTCCCCAATTCTTTCTCCGCCGTCAGGATACCCGCGACCGGATCAGCGCTTGAGCGTGTGACAATTTCATGCGGTGTGTCGGAGAGATGTTCTGCGGCGAGTTCGGTGAGCCTCTCCCGTGCCACTTTCTCGGCCTGGACGATGTTTGCCCCACCGCTGGTCTCCGGGTGATAGACTTTTCGCAACAGATGGATTTCATCCGTTGGGACGATGTGTAGGAGTTGGATGGTGCCGCCAGTTTTCTTGGCGACATGCCGTGCGTATTCCAACGCGATGGGAGAGGTTTCATCGAAGTACACCGGACACAAGATTTTCCGAAACGACGACGCCATACTTTTTGCCCTCCTACTTCAGACTTGTCTACGATCTCAGACATGGAGGAGCAAAATCTCTGCCGCCCAATTGAGAATGAAAGGCGGTGTGTTTCGCAAGAATGGGAACAAAAGCGAGGAGAGTTTCCCGAAGATGGGAAAGGGAGAAGGGGTAGTCTTGGTCAAGGCTCAAACAAGTCACGGCAAGTCTAAGACGGGCTTGGACTTGTCCGAGACCTGCTTGAGCCTTGCCTGAGACTTATCAAGACTTCCTATGCGGCGTGTTTCAGGGGCGGGAGTTGGCGCTCTAACCACCGTTGCAGCCCAGATCGTACATACCCTGGATCAATACCCAAGACGTGGCAGATGTTGAGAAAACTACAAAGCCAGGTGGGATCGTCCGCCATGATCCACTCTTGGGCTTCACGGAACAATCGTTTCCCCCGCCGACCAGGAGCGGTCGCGTATTTCATATAATCGGTGAGTCCGTTCTCGAATACCGCCCACAATAACTCACACTCAGGTTGTTTCCGAATCCGCTCCATGACTCCTGGCGGCAACGTGCTGAAGGGAGCAGCCGAAAATGAACTCGAAAATTCAGCATTGTCAAACATAACAGGATTCCTATCTCTAAAAGTTTGCGCGATCCTTATCTACGCGGCTTCGACCTGTAAAAAATCAAGCTCGACAGGCGTTGCGCGACCAAAGACGGTGACCGCGACCCGCACCCGTGAACGCTCTGGCTTGACCGCTTCCACGACGCCCGCGAAGTCGCGAAACGGCCCGTCCGTGACTTTCACTTTGTCTCCAATGGTGAGGACCATCCGTGGTCGTGGGGCCAACCGGGTGGACTCCATTTGGTGCTTGATTTGCGCCACCTGTTCCGCCGCGAGGGGAGTCGGTACCGCTTCCGACTCGCCGATAAACCCGACGACTCTGGGAATCGAGTGGATGAGGTGCCACGTCGTGTCAGTGAATGCCATCTCGACAAAAACATACCCGGGAAAGAGTCGCCGTTCGATCGTCTGCTTCTTGCCACGGACCAAGTCTATCACTTGTTCCGTCGGAATAATAATTTCGCCAACCGCTTCCTGCTGGCCAAGCTCTTGGAGCTTCTGTTGGAGGACGGCTTTGACGCGCTTCTCAAAGCCAACGTAGACCTGCAAAGTGTACCAGTGTTTTTCCATAATGCTCCCAGATGCTCCTTAGCGAAATTTTCCTTTCCTCGCTCGTTTTTCGAGCGGAAGCGAACGGTGAACCGAGAGACAACAAGCGCGAAGACAGACGCTGTCTGGCTGACAGCACGAGGTTGGGGAAGGAAGAATCTAAGAAGTACGAGGAGTTAGACGCCCCCTGCACTTCGATTATTCAGCAAGATTTGGGACTAGACCGGGAACTTCGGGATTGAGGACTGAGTTCGGAGCAAAAGACAAAAAATCAAAAGGCAAAAATAAGACAAGGACTCAGGAGCACATGAACAAAAAGGGCTGGGTGGAGAAGGGAAAATCGTTTTCAACACCCAGCCCTGAACTCGAAACTTGAAACTTTCTTCTACGCTAACCCGCGCAGCATGGCGTGCCAGTAGAGGGCGGGCAACGCATAGACTTTAATGAACCATCCACTGAGCCGCTCCTTAGTTGAGTCCCAAGGAATCGACGGCACCGGTTTGCCGCTGTAATCAAACTCAGCCAAAATCAATTTTCGGTACCCAGTAATGAGTGGGCACGACGTATAGCCGGTATATTTATGAAAACTGGCGGTATCTCTGCCGTCAATCGTCGCGAGGATATTGTGCACGACGATGGGCGCTTGCTTGCGGATCGCCGCTCCGGTCTTCGTCGATGGCACGCCAATCACGTCACCGAGGCCAAAGATGTTGGGATAATCCAGATGTTGGAGGGTGAAACGGTCAACTTTCAGCCACCCTTTGTCCGGTCCTTCCGTATGCGCCAATGGGCTGGTTTGCACGAACGTCGGGGCACTCATCGGCGGCACCACATGCAAGAGATCATACGGGATGACTTCTTGCGTTTTTTCTTGGACCTTCTCCTCCCCTTGGATTTTCTCGCGGGTGACGGTGAAGACCGCTTCTTTTTTGCCTGGGCGCACTTCCACCAATTGATGCTGGTATTTGCGTTCGATTTTCCTGCGGTCCGCGACCCGGTTGAGCGGGCCCACGTAAGCGTCAATCCCAAAAATCCGTAATCCGGCGGTGGCGAACATCACATGCGAATCGACCCGCACGCCATGGCGGCGGAACGTATCGTCGGCCATGTACATGATTTTCTGCGGGGCCCCGGCGCACTTAATCGGTGTCGCCGGAAAGGTGAAAATGGCATTGCCGCCCTTGAACTCATCAATCGTGTGCCACGTATGGACGGCGTCGTTGAGGGTATAGATACTGCAAATACCGTCCTTGCCGAGGTGTCCTTCCAAGCCGGCGATCTGATCGAAATTCAGCTGCAAGCCTGGGGCAACGATGAGGTAGTCATACCCTATACGCTGGCCACTAGACGTGACCACGGTATTTTGCTCTGGGTGAAACTCCACCACTGACTCTTTTACCCAGCGGGCCGCGTGGGGAATGTAGTCCCGTTCATTGCGGATAATCTGATCGTGGGTGAACACCCCACCACCGACCAGTGTCTGGCCTGGTTGATACACATGCTGTTCGGACGGTTCGATAATCGTGACGTTGGGATTCTTAATCGCGCGACAGAGCCGAGCGGCCACGGTAATGCCCGCTGTCCCCCCACCAACAATGACGATCCGCGCGCTACTCGGCGTGAGGCGTGCGGTCGTCACCGGGACTTCCGTCGACTGTTCCGTGGTGGGCTGAGTGTCTTGTCCCTCGCTTTGCATACGCTGCTCTCCTTCAGTAAGAAAATATCAGAGACGGTCTTTTCTTGCGGCTCACCATTCCGTTCGCGCGGGCGGGAGTGCGCCTTGGGCATGTGGAGCCGAGAAGAAGCCGTCTTCCTTCATCAGGTCCTTGGCCATGTAGCGGCGTAACAGCTCCGCCGCACGCCGCAGGAGTTCCCGCCGTCCGCGGTAGACGCGCTCGCACACCCATTCGCCCTTAATCCAACAATCAAACGAGGCTTCGTCCATGAAATTGAATTCGAGGATGCGTTCTCCCCTTGGTGTTCCGGTAATAATGGCGCGTAACGCATGACCAGAATCCACTAAGACGCCGGACGCCTCACGAGGCAGGGGGAGGGCCCGTTTGACGCGCTCAATCTGTTCCGGGGAACAACGGTCGCCAATCAGTGGCAAGTACGCCCACGCGCCTGGCGTTGCCTTGGCCTCGGTCAACAAGTTCATGTTGAGGTCGGTCAAGTTTTTCGTGGCTTGTTCTTGATCGTACCCTTCCACGCTACGGAAAAAACTGGCGCCCGCCAGCGCTTGCTGTTCTTCCGGTTTGGCGCGCTCTTTCGACTTGAGCTTCTCTACCCACCAATTCGTATCTCCGCCTTGATCGCTTCGTTCATCATTAGGCATTTGGGGTTCCTCATTCATTTAAGGAGTTATGAGCAGCTTGCCTTGTCGAGCCGCCTGGCGAAGCGTGGCTCGACAGCAGTTGGGCATGATAGCTCAATCCACCCGCCAAGAGGAGTCCTATCGACAGCACGTGGGCGGAGGCTTGCCTCGCGGCAGTGCGCAATCTTGCGGTGTGAAGGAAACTGGAACGCGCGTTGTCGATGTGTCCACCGCTCACAGGGAGGCGGACACATCATACGCATAACTCTACGTGTTATTGTGGGAGAAAGTAGGAAAACCCCGCGAGCACCACGCTGGAATCAAGCCCTTGGTTGTCCTTATACAGACTCGCGTTGGACACATGACGGTAGCGCCACGAGGCGGTGAAGGCGAAATTTTCGTTCAAGAAAAAACTCGCTCCAGCGCCGATGTTTTCCATGAAGCTGAAATGGCCCCCTAATTTGTATCCGCGCAAATCGGTATACAGCAGGCCCAAGCCACCTTCGATAAAGGGCGCGAACCGAGTCCCAGTATCAAAGTAATAGGTGAGCACCGGTAGCCCAAGCCCCAATTCCATCGAGCCATCGGTATGGGGCCGCCGCGAATGAATCACGGAGGCGAACGGTTCGGCGCTAATCTCAAACGCTCCGGCGGGCATCACCCACCATTGCCCATTGAAGACGGTATATCCAGCGCGCAGATTGACCGGGATCATCTCGGCATGTTTGCGCAAGCCCCAGATATAGCCCGTGCGAATACCGGTTTCCCATGTGCCGGCTTTCGGTAACCAGTTTTCCGCCCGTACTGGCGCCCCCATTGTCAAGATGAATAGCGCGACGATTCCTCCCACCCACCGGCGATACCAATGCCTCTGCATGATTCCTCCCTCTGCGAAACTCTCGTTATGATAGGCAACCGCTCCTATCGTACTCGTGGATATTGCGCAAGCGGCGCGACTGGTGCGCCGTGGCGCGATGCCTTGCTTTTGCGCGCGCAAGGACCCTCGGATCGGAGCGAGAAGACGCGCTACGCGGAGAGTGATATATACTTCTCTAAGAGTGAGGAGGACTGCCAGGATGAAGTTTTCCGAAGTGGTTGCGCGGACGGTGGCATGGCTGCAGCGGGAGGGGCGCGTTTCCTATCGCGCCCTGAAGCGTGAGTTCGACCTTGATGACGAGTTTCTCGCCGATCTCAAAATCGAGATTGTCGAGGCGAAGCGGCTGGCTGTTGATGAGAATGGCATCGTCTTGGTGTGGACGGGGAATGCCGCGGTTGTCGGAACCCAGTTGCCAGCGCTTGATCTGCAATCCTTGCTCTCCCGATCTTCGGAGACCACCCGTCCGATTGATGCGCAACTTGGCGACTTTAGAAGCAACTCCGGTGAGCGGCGGCAGTTGACCGTCATGTTCTGTGACATGGTGGGGTCCATGCCCCTCTCCAGACAAATCGACCTGGAGGAGTTTCGCGATGTGGTCCAGGCCTATCAACATGCCTGCGTCGCCGTGACGACACGCTTTGGGGGACACGTTGCCAAATATCTTGGCGACGGATTGCTGGTTTATTTTGGCTATCCGACGGCGCACGAAGATGACGCGGCGCGTGCCGTGCGCGCGGGACTGCGCATCATTGAGGCCATTCAGGAATTGCCACAGTCAAACCGCCGTGTTCCGGACTCGTTGCAAGTCCGAGTCGGTATTCACACCGGACTGGTTGTCCTTGGCGAGATGGGGAGTGGGGAGTACCGCGAACAATCGGCTGTCACTGGTGAAGCACCGAACATCGCCGCTCGCCTACAAGAATTGGCTGCTCCCAATACCGTCATCATCAGCCCGACGACCTATCATTTGGTGACCGGGTTATTTGAGTGTCAGGAACTCGGACCGCAAGAGTTGAAAGGGCTGTCCGCGCCCCTGTCCGTCTATCGAGTCGTGCAGGAGAGCGAGGATCGGGACCGCTTCGAGGTGTCCGTACGGACGGGCTTAACCCCAATGGTGGGGAGAGAGACGGAGCTGGAATTGCTGCGTGAGCGCTGGAGCCAAGCGAAAACGGGGGGTGGGCAATCCGTGCTTGTGCACGGCGAGGCGGGTATTGGAAAATCGCGGTTAGTACAAGCGCTCAAGGAGCAGGTTGTCCAGGAAGGCGCGACGCACTTGGAGTTCCGTTGCTCGCCCTATGCGCAAAACAGTGCCCTATCTCCTATCATTGACCACCTGCAACGCTTCTTAGGCTTCCGCAGAGATGAGACGCCTCAAGCGAAGACGACGAAACTGACCGCGATGCTGGCCTCGTATCGGTTTCCTCAAGCGGATACCGTCGCGCTGCTCACCACCCTGTTGTCGCTCCCCTTGCCAGACAACGTCACGCCACTGACATTGAGCCCACAGAAGCAAAAGCAGAAGACGCATGCGCTATTAGTGGCGTGGCTTGGCGAGGAAGCCGAACGGGGGCCGGTGTACAGTGTTTGGGAAGACTTGCATTGGGCCGATCCTTCGACGTTGGAAGTGTTCTCTTTGCTGCTCGAACGGTTGCCCGCGATGCGATTGCTGACCGTTTTTACTTGTCGGCCCGAATTTCGGCCCCCATGGAAGAGGAACCCCGCGATCACGTCACTCATGCTGAGTCGGTTACAGCAACCGCAGGTCATGGAGATGACGCGGAAAGTGGCTGGCGGGAAAGATTTGCCCACGGAAATCGTTCGACAAATCGCGACGAAAACCGACGGGGTGCCGTTGTTTGTCGAGGAGCTCACGAAGATGGTGGTCGAGTCAGACCTCCTTACCGAGAGGGACACCCATTACGAGACTCGTGGTGTGCTGCTCCCCTTGACCATTCCCTCGACACTACATGACTCCTTGATGGCACGCTTGGATCGGTTAACCACGGCTCGTGAGATCGCGCAGGTGGGTGCAACGCTCGGACGGGAGTTCTCCTACGATCTCATTCAGGCCGTGGTGCCACTCAGGGCGGAGGTGCTTCAGCAGGCGCTCACGCAATTGGTGACGGCGGAACTGCTGTATCAACGCGGATTCTCTCCACAGGTGACTTACGTCTTCAAGCATGCGTTGGTGCAAGACGCCGCGTATGAATCCATGCTCAAGAGTAAACGTCAACAACTCCATCAGCGGATCGCGCAGGTGTTGGAAATGCAGTTCCCTGACAGTGTGGAGTACCAGCCGGAACTTGTCGCGCATCATTACACCGAGGCGCGGTTGAACGATTTGGCTACGCCCTACTGGTATCAAGCTGGGCAGAGAGCCATCCAGCGTGCCGCTTTTCCCGAGGCGCTGAATCACCTCACCAAAGGTGTGGAACTCCTGCGGACTCTTCCCGAAAGTCCACATCGTGACCGGCAAGAGCTTGATTTTCAGAGCGCTTTGGGCTTGGTTTTACAAACCCTCAAAGGCTACGCCGCTCCAGAGGTGGACTTTGCCTATACTCGTGCACGAAGTCTCTGCCAGCAGGTGGGCGACACCGCGCAGCTCGTATCCGTCTTGCGCGGGCAATTGTTGTTCTATGGAGTGCGTGCTGACTACGGGGTCGCCTTGGAGTTGGGG
>JABFSC010000221.1 GCA_013140885.1 Deltaproteobacteria bacterium
CTCGTAAATGGCGACCACAGACCTTCGACACCGTCGTGGGCCAAGAACATGTGACTCGCACGCTCCGCAATGCCATCGCCAGCGGGCGTGTCGCCCACGCTTTTCTCTTCACGGGCCCTCGTGGGGTTGGAAAAACCACCACCGCCCGCCTGCTCGCCAAAGCGCTCAATTGCGAGCAGGGACCCACCGCGGATGCCTGCAATACCTGTGGCAATTGCACCGAGATCACCGCTGGCCACTCACTCGATGTACTGGAGATCGACGGCGCCTCGCATACCGGCGTCGATAATATCCGCGATCTTACCGAAGGCATTCAGTACCGTCCGGTCAAGAGCCGCTTTCGCATTATCATCATTGATGAAGTCCACATGCTCTCCAATGCCGCGTTCAACGCGCTGCTCAAGACGCTGGAAGAGCCGCCCGCTCACGTGAAGTTCATCTTCGCGACCACGGAATCCCAGAAGATTCTGCCGACCATCGCGTCACGCTGTCAGCGCTACGACTTCAAGCGCATCGCCTTGCGCGAACTGATGCAGAAGCTCAAAAGCATCGCCGAACAAGAAGGGCTGACCACCGACGACGTAGGGCTCGCCCTCCTCGCGCGTGAAGCCGACGGGAGCTTGCGTGACGCCGAATCCCTGCTTGATCAAGTCGTGGCGTGGAGCGACGGCAAGGTAACGGAACAAACAGTGAGAGCGTCCCTGGGCGTCGCGGATCGTCAGGCCCTCTTGCGGGTCGTGGACGCGATTCTCGCGCGCGATGCCGCCACCGCGCTGCGTCTCGCCGGCGATTTGTACGAGCATGGCTATGATCCGCGTCGCCTATGTCACGATCTGCTCGAACATTTTCGGAATGTCGCGATGATGAAGGTCAACGCGGAGTTGGCCGCATTGACGGATTTGCCCGATCACGAAATTGCCGTGGTGCAACGGCAAGCGGCGACCCGTTCGTTGGAAGATGTGCAACGACTCTTTCAGCTCACCCTGCGGGCGGAAGAAGATATGCAGAAGACCGCCTATTCCCAACTCGTCGTCGAAATGACCTTGGTGAAACTGGCGAGCCAACCAGCGATCGTCCCCATTGAAAATGCCTTGGCGCAATTGGACGCGCTGACCCGCGCCCTCAACGGACAGTCGCAGGGCCAATCGCCACAGGTCGCCCCAACAGCCCAACCGGCACGCCAGGCGAGTCCGAGCGTCGCTCCTTCGCGTCCGTCAATACCTTCGTCGCCCCCAGAGCCACCACCTCCGGCACGACCAGCACCACCACTCCAGCCGGTGCAACACGCGACCATCCCCAATGACCGGCAAGAAGCTCAAGAGCCTCGCGTCCAAGAACAGGTCAAATCCCTCAACTCGGATGAGCAACCGGTGTGGGAGAGTTTTCTGACCGCGATCCAAAAGGAAAAAATCTCCCTCTTTTTCGCCCTCAAGTCGGGACGATTGTTAGAGCTGACTGACACGAGTCTGCTGATTGGGATGGATAAGGACCCCTATTACAAGGAACTCGTGCGCAAAGAGAACATCACGCTGTTGGAGGCAACCGCCAAACGACTGCTGGGGCGTTCGGTCACGGTGCAAATCAAAAAAGGGGGAACCGTCGTGTCGCCCTCGGTAGTCACCAGCCCCACGGCGGTGCCATTTTCACGACCGCAGCCAGTTGCACAATCACGCAACACCACCGCGCAGCCCTCCGCGGAGCCACAACAGAAGCCACCCACGGAAGCGGACCCCTTAGTGAAAACTGTTCTTGACGTGCTCGGCGGCGAAGTCCAAGCGACGCTCTCGCATCGCGATCGCGGGTCGAGCGAACCTCCGCGAGAAGAGGCGGAAAGGAGCCAGTATGGCGAACATGAATGAGATGATGAAGCAAGCGAAACAAATGCAAGACCGCCTGATGCGCGCCAAGGAAGATGCCGCGCTCAAAACCATCGAAGCCTCCGCCGGGGGCAATATGGTCACGGTGGTTGTCAGCGGTCGCCCAGAAGTCGTTTCCTTGCGTATCGATCCCTCGGTCGTGTCCGCGGATGATACGGAGATGCTGCAAGACCTGGTGATCGCCGCCGTGAATGAGGGGATTCGCAAGTCGCAAAAGATGGTCGAAGACGAAATGAGCAAACTCCTCGGCGGTCTGAAGATTCCAGGACTGTAGTCGCCGCGAGAACGAAGAGATCAAGCATTTTTCTCTTAATTCCTGTCTTCAGGCTTCGGTCTTCCGTCCTCGGTCTCCGGTCTTTTTACGCTTTACGTTTTATTCCCCCATGCAACTCACACCCGCGCTCGCGCGCCTCGTCGAAGAGTTAGGAAAATTGCCAGGCATTGGCGAGAAAACCGCCACCC
This sequence comes from Deltaproteobacteria bacterium, assembly GCA_013140885.1. GTDB lineage: Bacteria > Desulfobacterota > Binatia > Bin18 > Bin18 > JABFSC01. The sequence continues at coordinate 2,340 of JABFSC010000221.1, forward strand.
GCTTGGCGCTGTTCATTCTTGGCGCGGAGCGGACCTATGTCGAGAATCTCGCCGAGGCGATCTGGGCGGTGAAAGCGGAGACCACGCAGTGCCAACAATGTTTCGGCCTCGCCGAAGGGGACTTGTGTCCGGTGTGTCGCGATCCCAAGCGGAGCGAAGAGTCCCTCTGCGTGGTGGAAGAGCCTGCTGACCTCTTGGCTGTCGAACGCGCGCTGGGCTACCACGGGCGGTACCACGTCTTGCACGGAGTGTTAGTCCCGCTCGACGGCATTGGTCCTGACCAACTCAAGATCGCTCCACTGATGGAGCGGTTACGGCGGGGCATGATTCGCGAAGTGATTATCGCCACCAACCCGACCGTCGAAGGCGAAGCCACCGCGCTCTATCTCGCCAAAATCATCAAGCCTCTTGGTATCCGGGTCAGTCGCATCGCTCACGGCATCCCGATGGGCGGGGATGTCGAATACATTGATTCCGTCACGCTCAGCCGCGCGATCGAGGGGCGGCGGGAGATGTGAGACTGGCCCCAGACGGCTTTGAGACTTGCCTTCCCAGAATCCCTTTGCTACAAGACTCCCCACAATCCTCGGTAGCTCAATCGGCAGAGCAATCGGCTGTTAACCGATAGGTTGTAGGTTCGAGTCCCACCCGAGGAGCTAGCTTTTCACAGGCCGTTAGGTAAACCTGACGGCCTGTGCCGTTTCCGCTGCTTTCTTCGTCGGTCGTCTGGAAACCGATCGTTTCAGCGCTCCTGTTCCCTGCCAGAAAAGGAGCAGAGCGCGGCTAGTGGAAACTCCTCGTATGCCGGCGGAAAAAGAGAAAGCTGATGTCCCAGAGCAGCGCCACTGCCCCAGCGATCAGAATGCCACCACCGGCAAGCGCCATGGAAGGAAGTAAACAAGAGAGGGAGTCCGTCACCATCACACACCTCCCGGAACAGACTTCAGGGCCACGTTGCGTGGCACTATTGTCGCCTAGTCCTTCATGTTGATCCTGAGAGCCCCCTTATAGCAGAATTCGCACGCATAACCGCCCTCTGAAAAATTTATTTTCCACCTCCCCCAAGACGCCCTAATTCATTCACCGCGAACGCATACTCACTAAAATCCTTCTTGCCATTGTCCTTCACCCATTGCAGATGTGTCATCGCCTCGTCCTGTTTTCCCGCTAACGCGAGGTCAAGCCCAAGATAGGCGCGCGCTTCGGTCTTTTTATCCGGGTCCGTCGCGGCGGCAAGCAAATCATCCACCGACAAATCGCGTCGTAAATACCGAATGACCGGATACGGCCACGCCGAGGTATTACAATTGGCCGCGGCGTCATCCAGGAG
>JABFSC010000274.1 GCA_013140885.1 Deltaproteobacteria bacterium
TGGTGGTGGTGGTGGAGCAACATGGTGGTGTTTTTCCGTAGGCATCTCACTCGCAGTTCCATCCGCCTCGCGATCTTCATTCCCCCGCTATACGCGAATATCCTCGAATTTTCCTCATGTTCGCGCGCAGTTCTTTCCGGTGCTTCGTTGGCCTCGCCTTTGCTCTGCTAAGCAGCAGGATACGGAGTCGACTCCCAGGACGCAGCGGAAACAGCGCGTGTCCAGTTCCAGTGAGCGACTACCGGTTATCCACAACCCTAACCCAGTGAGCAGAAAGGAGACCCGCAATGGCAACAACAACACACAATGGAATGGCCGATGTGATGACCATGTGGACCTCAACTTTTTTCGACATCCCCTTGGCGAGCGCCCAGCGGACTTTGGGCATGACCCAATCCCGCGACGTGGAAAGCGCGGTATGGAAAGGGTATGACGCCTGGGTGCGGGTGACGACCGCCGCGATTGATACCGTCTACACCAACCCCCTGTTTGGCGAATGGGTGGCGGACGCGCTGGATCGCACCTTACGCCTGCAAAACTGGGGGCAGACCATTACCAGTGCGGTGGCCGCGAGTGTGGTTCCCGCGCTTGGGCTCCCCACAGCGACGATGCTCGACTCGCTACAAGAGGAAGTGCAGGCATTGTCCGCGCACCTGTCCGCGCAAGATACGCAGCTGCGCGCCGCGCGCGCCGAAATCCGGAAACTCAGTGCCGACCGCATGGCACCGCGCAAAGTCGCGAGCCGTGGCCCAGTGCATACAGATCGTCAGGGGCCGCCGACCGCGACCACACGTCCTGAATCTCACACGTTAGCTGCGGCCTAACCGTGGACCCAGACAAAAGGAGTCGAACATGCGCTCGTTAATGAATCAGCTCCCGCGGTATTGGATGGATGGCGCGATGCGATCCCTGGAGGGACTGCGCAACGGACTGACGGAGCCATTCCCGCATCGCGGAGACCCACCGCCGCTCACTCCCTATACGGTGATCGCTACGGAAGGGAAGATGCGATTGCGGTACTATCAAGCCGCGCCCCAAGAACGACGTGACGCAGTGTTGATCGTCTATCCGCTTATCAAGCGTCCGTTCATTCTTGATCTGGTCCCTGGCAAAAGTGTCATTCAGAGTTTGCTCAGTCAGGGGACCGATGTGTATCTCACCGACTGGATTCCCCCGACGCGCGTGGATAGTTGGCGCGGATTCGATGCCTACGTCAATGGCGACGTGGCCACGGCGGTGCAACTCGTAGGCGCGCATGCCGGGGTCGAGCAGGTGTCGATCTTGGGCTACTGCTTCGGCGCGTTGCTCGCTTCGATGTACACCGCGCTGCATCCCCAGACGGTTGATCGCCTCATTACGCTGACGCTGCCGTTCGATTTTCAGACGCACGACGTTCCGCTCTTCGGACTGATGGGCAAGATGCGCCCAGAGACGTTGGACTTGATTCCCGCCACGTATGGCAACTGCCCGGCGAGCTTGGTCAAATCGGCGTTCACCGCGATGTCGCCGGTGCATCACGGTATCGATAAGTACATTGGCCTCTATCGTAACGAGGAAAAGGAGGGATACGCGGAGTTTTTTGATCTGTTCGAGCGCTGGATGAACAGCGATGTGGCGCTGGCTGGGCAGATTTTTCGCGAGATCACGCAGCAGATTTTCCAACAGAACCTGCTGAGCCAGACCCGCATGCGGGTTGGTGGGACAACCGTGGACATGCGACAGATTACCTGCCCGGTGCTCAATATCATTGGCGAACATGATGATGTCGTGCATCCCCACGCGAGCGAGTCGTTCGCCGCATCTGTCGGGAGTTCCGACACCACGACGCTGACGTTTCCATCTGGCCATGTTGGAGTGGTGGTGAGCGCTGGGGCGCATAAGAAGTTGTGGCCGCAGGTTGGCGCGTGGCTGGAAGAACGCGCGACGCAGATCGCTCACGGCGCGGCCTGGGGTCCAACGCATCAGTCGCACTAACCAGTGAGCGACATCATGGCACGAGCCACGGTCCATCGGATAAAGAGTCAAAAACCTAAAAAGAGGATGGCGAAGCCAATCCGACAAGGAGGTCCACGTATGACCGAGAAGACTGAACACCAACCGTTTTCCATGCCGTGGATGACCGACCCGACCGCTGTCTGGCAAAAAAGCCTCAAACCGATGGTGAGCAAAGCGCTGGAGACCAATGAAAAAATCAGTAAGGAGGTGCTCGCGCGCTATGAACAGGCCATGACCTGGACGAAGGACACGCCATTCGCCCCCTTATGCAAGACTTTCATGACCTCGCTGGGGAAGATGGTGGACAATGCCAACAGCTTGGCGCGGAGCACCTGGCATATTGAGCGCGCGCGCGACGGCCCCGAGACCATGTCGAAGTAGGAAGTGGAGACAAGAAGACAAAAACGGCGTCAATCCCCTCACTGACGCCGTTTTTGCGTGTGGAGAAAAGGGTTGCTGATTGCCTGTCCGCGACGGTCTATGTGAACTGTATGGTCTATTCGGATTACCTTTATCAGCTCGCGCTGCTCATGCGAGATCCGATTTATCGTGAGCGGAATGACCAGCCGGGGGCCGGGCATCCGGTATTGCTGTTGCCAGGCTTTCTCGTGGGCGATTGGACGTTGCATGTCATGGCCGGGTGGTTGCGGCGGTTAGGCTATCGTCCGTATCTGTCGGGCATTGTGTGGAATGTGCACGCGCCGGAACGCACCGGCGCGTTATTGGCCCAGAGACTCGCGCATATTGTTGGGGAGCCCGCCCGTCCGGTCATCGTGATTGGTCACAGTTTGGGGGGCGTGTTGGCGCGGTTCCTGGGGGCCGCCGGTCCGTTGAAGGTGCGGCATGTGGTGACGCTCGGCTCCCCGTTGTCGGATGCCCCCCACGCGATCCATCCGTTTATTCGCTCGACCTTTCAGATGTTACAGAAGCTGCGGAATAGGTCAGGGGCAGTATCGCCGGCACAGGCGCACTTCGCGGCCACGGTGGCGGCCCCGCTGCCGACGGATGTTGGCTGTAGCGTGATCTTTTCTCAGGACGATGAAATCGTCGATTGGCGCGTTTGTCTGGACCCGTATGGGAGTAACTATCAAGTCTCTGGTCGTCACATGGGGCTGGTGGTGAACCGCGCGGTGTATCGCCTCTTGGAGTCGATTCTGAACTCTGGGGGGTAATCGTCTCCTCATTACTTCGTGCCGGGCAATGGCATGGAATGCGTGGGTTCCTCAAGTTCCCTCTCCCGGCTAGGAGAGGGCTGGGGTGAGGGGGATCAAGTGAACTTTCCGTATGCGGACAGCGCGCTACCGCTGTTTATCTGGATAATCAACGGCAGCGTTGCTGATTGTCCCGGCTTCCGCGCTTATCCCTGACTCTGCGTGTTCCTCATCACCGCCCCGCCAATCGGTTGCAAGGCGAAAAACGTGCTGAAGATACTCTCGCCTACCAGATTCAGTTTGGTCTGAAACGCATCCAAGAATTCATGAAGCCCGGCACCGATGATGTTGGCGACCTGCGCGTAGGCGAGCTCGGAGCGGAGCTGGCCCAAGTGCTGCTCGGCGGGGTTGCGGAAACTTCCAATCGGAGTGCCGGAGACCGCATGGAGCGATTCGTCGGCTTTGATGAGACAGGAGTGCAACGAACGCGGGAACTCGCGATCAAGCAGGAGAAATTC
>JABFSC010000492.1 GCA_013140885.1 Deltaproteobacteria bacterium
GGGGTAGGGGTTGGGGACTGGTTACCCAACTCCCCACCGCCGTTCCTGATCTGATTTGTAAGGGCAGCCCGATGTGGCTGCCCTTTTTATTTGTGCGTTCCCAGTCGATGAAGACTAGCGTTGCTCTTGCGCGGCAGGCGGGGCCAGCACCTGCGCATTCCCGCCACCACTCGGTTGCGCGGCGAGCCCTTTCTTGAGCGCGCGGATTGTCGAGACGAAGGTTTCGCGTAACGCGCTCTTCTGGAACGCGAGCGGGACCGGGACTTTGACCTTGTCTTTCGCCGTGCCGGTATAGGTCAGAAGGGTTCTAGTTCCATCCGGAGACGGGACGAGACGATACTCACCAGCGAGATCCGAAAATTGGCTCTCAATCGTTTTGATCGCGATCCGCTGTTCATCCGGGATAAAAGTGAATTCGAGGGACAGTCGTTGCGGCTGTCCTAAGATGACCATCTCGAATTCGACGACTTTTTTATTCCCCTCGCTGCTGAGCAGTTTGGAGTAGCGCACCGTCTCACCGCCAAACTCTTGCGAGCGCTCCGGCTCGGTAAAGGCGCGGAAAACCGCATCAACGGGCGCATCAAGACGAGACGTGAACTCAATCGTCATCGTCCCAGCGTCCTTTTCCAGCTTCTCGCTGAGAATTTCGGCGACCGGCTTGTCCCATTGTAAAGCAGCGGATCGCACTCGATAGTACTGCACACCGAGAACGATCACCCCAAGGGCCACAACAGCAAGAGCACCCCAGAGGTATTTTTTCACTGGCCGTAATGCGGCTGGTTGTAGTTCCGACTCTCCCGTTCGCCGGACAGACGGAGAGAGGCTGCCGGGGCTGGATCGAGTTCCCCGCTAAACATGATGGGTTCTTGTCCCCACACCTGGTTCGAGTTCAGGACGTAGTTGCCACCGAGTGACGGGGTCCACACTTTTTCCGCGGCCATGTAGTTGCCACCGGTGAGTAGGTAGGCGAACCCGCCCGTCAGCCCGCCGAGCGCGGCGTAGGCCACCTTGGTCGGCATATAGACCACGTTGGCGAGCACAGTGGCGGTTCCCATGCCCGCGTCCTCGGCGAAATCCGCTTGGGCTCCCGCTGGCAACACGAGAAGAGCGGCGACCATTCCTGTTCTAAACTTCCTTCGTAGACGTTTTCCCATGGCTTCATCCTCCTCATCAACCTTCAGTCTTCACCACACAGCCGGTGGGTAAGAGTTGTAGTAAGTGGGCAAACGCACGCTCGACGTAGTCCTTGTTCTTCGATTCCAGCGTGAGTTTCACCCGGTATTCGCTATTGCCGATCTTTGGATAGGACCCGAGCATTAGGTCTGGGTAGACCTCCAGCGTCTCGTTCAAATAGCTCGCGATCGCGCTTTCCACTTCGTTACTATAAATGATCTTGAGAAAATAAGGATCAACCGCGAAGCGCTCTTTCAGGGCATGGAACTTTTGTTGCAGAATTTCCGGGATGCCAGGCAAAATGTAGATATTTTCGATCTTGATCGTTGGGAACCGGAGCTCGTCGTGGATCAACAGCTCGGCTCCTTCAGGGATCTCCGCCATTTTGAGATGGGCGGAGTTCGGCGTTTTGCCGTTGAGGTACTCATGGATTTTCTTTTCCAGAAGCGGATGCCGCACCACGCGGCATCCGAGGCCACGCGATATCCCTTCAATCGTAATATCGTCATGCGTGGGACCCACTCCGCCGGAGGTAAACACCAGATCAAACTTCTGGTGAAACTCGCGCACGGTCGTCGCGATGTCATCCAAATCATCGGGGATGACGGCGATGCGTTTGAGCGTGACTCCCAGTTGCCGGAGTTCGCGCGCCAGAAACGCGGAATTCGAGTCCACCGTCTTTCCAGACAGGATCTCATTGCCGATCACCACAATGCCAGCTCCGAGTTCGTGCATAGGGGGCACTATAAACCCCTTTCGGGGGACAAGGCAAGATTTCTGAACGGCCACATCCGAACACACGGTTCGGTCCGCTCACCTTTACCCCGCCAACGGTTTCGGATCGAGAAACCGGTCGAGCACATTCTTGGTGATGCGCGACACATTATTCTTGTACGTATTGTGCGAGAGGCTACCGGCCCAAGCGATGGAACTCGACGCCCACACCGCGCCACCGTTTGGGGTCTCGTAAAAAACCATATCCGCTCGGACCAGCTCATTCTCCATGCCCCCGAGTCCCGGATAGGTCGCGAGCAACTCCTCACACACCACCAAATAGATGTCCGTATGCCGCCCCTGCGAGGTGGCCAGCACCAGCGCATGCGGAGGCGTGCCCAGGTGTCGGTCGGCCCGATCAATTTCGAGTCCCGCCGCGCCGCCGCCGATCAAGCCGAAATCACCAATCAATTCATCCTTGCCCACGCCCGCGAAGATGAAATCCGCGCGTGGATGAAAACTATCCGGCAAGCGATGATACGGGGCCGAGATGTCGAACCCCTGCGCGGTAAAGCCGGTGCCCAGCAGCATTTGTGGCGGGCGACCTTGCCGCCGCCACAAGCCCCCATATTCGCCGGTGAAGCTGTGATAATACTCACCCGGCTCCGCCGCCCAGGTGCGAATCCCGCCCTCGTTGCGTCGCACTTCGATCACCCCCGGCAGTTCGGGATGATAAGCGATGCGCCAGTACCAGCCGTTGGCGCCCATGTACATGAGGCGGCCACCCTGTCGCTGATAGGCCATCATCGCATCCCACATCGACTTGGAGTGATATTCAGGATGGGTGCTGGAGAGAATCACCGAGTACGGCTGCAGAATCTCAAGCCCGCGCGCGTGCAGGTCTTCATCGGTGATGACATCGAACTCATACCCCAGCGCGTCGAGCCAGTCGGTGATGTGCGTATCCGCGTTGAACTGCCACAGTGAAGAGCCATGCCCGCCGAGACTCGAGATATGTTTCGGGCGCATGTTCAAGACGGGCCGCAGGCGCGAGGAGTAACACACGCCTGAGTGATCCGAATGAACATCGTAACAGGAAGAGCCATACTCGCGATGTTCGTTGAGGAAGAGCGCGTACTTATCCAGCGGAATCAACCGCCCCGCGAACACTTCCATGATCCCCGCATTGGTGCCCATGTGCTCATTCGCATACGCCATGTAACTGGCGGTGGGGAGCAAGAACGCGATCTTCTTTTCCTTGCCCGGCTGAGGTCTGACGGCGAAAGGGATGTAGTCTTCCTCGTCGCCAGACCGCAAGCGCGCGGCATAGAGGCCGCTTGTCATGGTGGCGGGAATCGTCAGCGTGAAATCCACCTCCCAGCCCGCGTCATACATGTCGTCATCATGGAAGTGAATCGCGCCATAGTGGTCCGGTTTATCGTTCCAATTCATCGACTCGCCGGTCCAGTTGTACCCTTTCATGCCACGGGCGGGCAGGTTCACGGTGTGGCCGTGGAGGCGGTTCGGCGAGACGTCGGTGACATGTTGTGAACTGATGTCGCGCGAGAAGTCCCACGCGCCGACAACGGCGGTGGTCAACGAGGAAGGGACTGGACCACCCTTGAGCATCTCCATTTCCGCTCGACTCAACGCGTGATTGGCCAGCCGTGGGCTGTCGATTTTGCCGTTGTATTTGTAAGCCAGTTGGCCTTTCCCCGTTCCCGTGCGGCACGCGGCGAACATCAGGGGCGTATCGGATGTGCCCAGTCGCGTGATGGTCGTTCTCGTGTGGACTTCACCCGCGTCAGTCGCCAGTGGATAGCTGACCAGCGGCTCTTGGTGGAGTGTGACCGCGCGTGTCTTGGCGTCATAGCTCGCGGCGACGAAATACCACTCACGCGCCAGCAAGGGTTTCCCGGTCGAAAAGGTTTCTTGCTTGCCACGGCCATCACCCAGTATCAGCGCCAGCGAGCCGTCGCGTTCCGAGAGGACCAAGGCGAAGCCCGCTTTGCTGCGTTCCTGATACTTCGCCATGATGACCTGCTGACCCTTGTCCGGCGTGGTCGGCCAGATCATGGCTTGGCAAGAAAAGCTCTCCAAATGCGCCAGCACTGACGTGAGAGGGATGGAGACGTAAGAGCCGGACTCAATCACTTGTTTCCGGCCTGGGTAGGTTTTGTTCGCGGAAGTCTTGATGACTTTCTCCCGCACGCCGGGGCCCGCGGGGTTGGAATCCCCACAAATGATACGGACGATCTCCACCTGATAGCTGGGCAACTCGCAATTGACCATGAAGGAGAGCGTCTCGCCGGGGGCGGTGCTGATCTTGTCGCTATAGCCAGTAATCTTCATTGGGGCTCCTCGAACCACGGAGGGGGAAGGGATTTAGGATTTGGGATTTGGCATGTCCTTCCTAAATCCTAAATCCTGAATTCTAAATCCTATTTTTCCAAGTTTTCTCCCGCATGCTTTTTCCATCGCCGTCGGAAGACCGCGCGTTCCGCGTCTTCGATGTTGGTGAAGATTTCGCCTTTGAGGAGTTTGACCGGTTTGCCCGGCTCACCAGGGAGCAGACCGAGTGTCCACTCTTGATGGGGCTTGGTGCAGACCAGCACATATTTGTCCCGCGTTGGCTCACCACGAAAGACGTTCAGCACCCGTTGTAACGCTGGACTGTGATGGCCAATCGGGGTCTGGTCGAACTCGGCGACAACCGCGCGGTCGTGGTCGCTGACTTTGTAAGTGGACATGATGTTCTCCCAAAATATCTTCTCTCGGTTGGGATAATGGAGTTGAAGGATCGAGTTCCAAAAGTCCCCTCTCCCGGCTGGGAGAAGGCTAGAGTGAGGGGGATGAAGTGGCCTTTCCTTATGACTGCTCGCGTTACCCTTTCGTCGCCGCCGCCGCAGCAAACGCCGCCGCCACGTTGCGCCGCTGAATCTTGCCGGTCGCGGTGCGTGGAATCTCCTTGGCCATATAAATCGTCTTGGGCACCTTGAACGCCGATAGCCGCTCACGGCAATGCGCGACAAGCGTGGCTTCCGTGGCATCGCCGCGCAGCACCACCACCGCCGCGACCTCTTCCCCGTATTTCGTATCAGGCACACCGAAACACACCGCTTCGGCCACGGCGGGGTGCGTGAGGAGCACTTCATCAATCTCACGCGGAGAGATTTTCTCGCCCCCGCGATTGATGAGTTCCTTCAAGCGACCAACCAGAGTGAGGTAGCCCTCGGCATCAAGAATGCCTTGGTCGCCAGTGCGGAACCAGCCGTTCGTGAAGGACGTGGCGTTGGCTTCGGGATTATTGTGATAACCGCGGGTGACATTGGCCCCTTGAATGACCACCTCGCCTTGAGCACCAGTTGGCAGCAGCGCGCCGGCATCATCCATGATGGCGACTTGTACGCCGGTGCCCTGACCCACCGACCCCGGCTTACGCGCCGCTGGTGGCAAGGGATTCGAGGACATTTGATGCGCCGCTTCCGTCATGCCGTAGGCTTCGAGCACCGGACAGCCCAAACGGGCTTCCAATCCCGCCATTGTCGCCGGTGCGAGCGCGGAACTACACGACCGGATAAAGCGCAACCCGCTTGTTCCCGGAGCCGGAGCGTGATCTTCATCAGCCCGTGCCAACAACACTTGATGAATCGTCGGGACAGCGGTGTACCACGTCGCCCGCTGGGCTTTGACCACCGGCCAGAAGGCTCCGGCACTGAATCGCGCGGGCACGATGAGGGTCCCACCAGAGCGAAACGTCGCGAGCGTGGACGCGACCAGCCCATGCACATGAAAGAGCGGCATCACGCATAGTGAAATGTCGTCCGCTGTCAGCGAGTAAGTGGCCATGACGTTGGCCGCCGAGGTCAGCAAGTTAGTGTGAGAGAGAGGCACTCCCTTGGGGCGGCTCGTGGTTCCGCTGGTATGCAGGAACAGCGCGACATCGTCGGATGTGGCGGGAGTATGCTTCCGAGGGAAAGGTGACACCTTCGCGACCTCGAACTGAACTTGTCCGTTCGGTGAGAGCGAGGCTTCAATCAGCAGCGTACCAGCCGGAGCCGCCGCCCGTGCCTGCTCGCCACCACCGGGAGGAACGATCAAGACTTTGGCTTCAATATCTTCCAGATAGAAACGGAACTCGTCAGTGGTATAGGCCGGGTTCAGCGGGGCCGCCGTCGCGGCGGCGGTCGCGACCCCAAGAAAGGCCGTGATGACCTCAACGCCGTTAGGCAAGGCCATCGCGACGCGGTCGCCACGGCCAATGCCAAGCGCCTGCAAGGTTGCGGCGAACTGTTCGACTTGAGTACGCAGGAAACCGTAAGTGATACTCGGTCCGCCTTCGGGGACAATGAGGGCGGGGTGGATAGAACGGCTTCCTGCGAGGATATCGTTAAGGAGGGATGGTGATTGCGTGTTCATGGTTTTTGCTTCTACCCTAACATCGCGCGACGTCCCAGTGGGGGCTGAGGCACTGAGAAACGCGCTCAACCAAGTAAGCACCCCGAGCAATTGCAGCGACATGGCCAGTGTCGAGACGACGAGCACTACACGAATCCAGTACGCTCCCTTCTTGACGCCCCAGTAGGCACCGAGCCACGCCCCAGCCGCATTGGATGCCGCCAGCACGAGACCCGTACCCCAGGCCACTTTGTTATCGACAATGAACACCACCAGCGCGAGCGTGGTCAGGCACAGGACGATCGTGACCTTCACGCTGTTCGCCAGCACCAAGTCCATGCCACCAAACGCGCTGAGTGCGACAAGAATAAAAATCCCCACGCCGATTTGCAGAAAGCCGCCGTAAATCCCCAGCACGAAGAAGACGAGCCACAGTATCCATCCTTCCTTGAGGGGCTGGCGTCGGGCGACAGCGCGCGCGTTGAGGCGCGGTTCGAGCAACACCGGGCCGATGAGGAGCAACATGACGAAACCAAGAACCGTGCGGAACTGCGTGTCGTCCAGTTGGATGGAGATAAGCGCGCCGACCAGCGAGCCCACGGTCGCGGGCAGCGCGAGCGACAAGCCGAGTCGATGATTGACGACCCCAAGTCGTTGATAAGCCGTGAGGGCCGCGACATTCTGAATCGCCACGGCCACGCGATTGGTGCCGTTGGCGACGCCCGGCGGCAGGCCAATGAAAATCAGCGCGGGTACGGTGAGCATCGCGCCACCGCCGGACACAGCATTGATGAACCCCGCAGCGAGTCCGCTGGCGATGAGCAGTGCGACATCAAAAAGCGACATGAAAAATGAAACCCATTGCTCCGATGACAAAATCGCGACATCCTCGCTTGTCCACCGTGGTGCGTCAAGCAAGCGACGGGGGATTTTCCTGTCCCGCCATGTCTCGCTTCTAGGGAAGACTTACGAATTGCAAGGAGAAGCTCGGACATGCTACGAGTCACGAGGACCAATGAAGGAAGGATAGAGTCTATGCGTATACAAGCCCGCCAACTCAGCTTGCACATCGGTCTGATTGTCCTGTTATTTTCGCCAGGGGTTCTCCAAGCCGAGGAGACGCCACTGACCAATCGCTATTTCCTCAGCGGTGACGGGACGGTCTCGCTCACCAATGCCAAAACCAACAGCTCGGCACGGGTGCACTACCGCCATGAAGACGGCACCTATCCCCAAGAAGCACGACAAGAGATTGATCGCCTCTTTGGGGTGTCCGTGGAATCTGGTGACCACATCTCACTGCGGCTCATCTCCGCTCTCGATTATGTTGAAGACCAGTTCGACCTGCCCATTGTGGTGATCTCCGGGTATCGAAGCGAGGAATACAACAGCAACCTCCGCGCGAAAGGCGGCGGCGCGGCGAAAGCGAGCTTGCATATCGAAGGCATGGCCGCGGACATCAAGGTGCGAAAAAATCTGGCCAAGAAAATCTGGGAAAGCGTGAAAGAGATGCGCTGCTGCGGGATCGGCTTCTACGGCGGGGATTCCGTGCATATCGATACCGGCCCGGCGCGCTACTGGACGCAAGCGACCTCGAAAGTCCGCACGAACATCTCCGAGAATAATAAGCAAATCATGGTGCGCACCGAGCAGGACATCTATCGTCCTGGTGAGAAAGTCGAAATCAAACTCGCGCGCATTACCGCCTATCCCGTGAGTGTGCTGGGTGGGTTTGTCGTGGTCCGTGATGGACAGGAACCACAGGACTTCTCGTTTGATGGCAAAGGGACTGAGTGCCTGCCGGTGCGTGAGGCGGCGGAACGAGCGATGACGTGGACGATTCCAGGGGATTTTTCACGCGTGGAGCGGCCGCGGTTCCGCCTCCGCTTTTGTGACAAGCAGTTTCCCGAGATGCCGGATCAGATTGAGTCGAATGAGATTGCTGTGCGGTAGGAGCACCAAAGCCCCTGCAATCAGGAAGGGAGACTTCCGCATTGCAAGGAAGGCGGAGATGCGCATAGCGCGAATTCTCCAATGTGGACCTCGTCCCGCAAGTTCGGCGCGGGCACAATATCCATGCTACGCGAAGGCGGCGAATCAATCCGGCGTGTGAGCCCTATTTATGGCGCGTCTTGGCCTAGCCCGGCGATTGATCGCCGGGGTGTGTTCTGGAGAGATGAGCCCCGCCGTTCTCAGTTGACACTTCTCGCTGTTCTATCCTACTGTGCCGCGCGGGAGGACTGACTATGCCTGCATGGGATCTGAAGGATCAGGCGGCGGTGAGTGGCGTTGGGCACTCGCCCTACGGCAAACGCCTCAATCGCAGCACCATCGACTTGGCCGGTGAGGCGATTCGCAATGCGCTCGACGACGCGGGGCTCTCACGTGATGATCTTGATGGACTGATTGTGAGTTTCGGCACCCCCATTGGCGCGGATGCGGACACGTTGGCCTACGCGCTGGGGCTCAAGCTCCGCATGTACAACCAAACCTGGGCGCATGGGCGATTCACCGCGACCTGCATTCAGAATGCGGCGATGGCCGTCAGTGCTGGGCTGGCGAATCATGTGGCCTGTTTGGCGTCGATCAGCTTCTCCGGTTTTCGCAAACCGATGATGGGTGGAGCCGGCGATAGTGAAGGCGCGCGTGAAGGTGGCGGCGGGCATGGGGAAGACCCGGTGTATGGCATGACCTCGCCAGGCGCTGGCGCGGCACTGGTCGCGCAAAAATACTTTCATCGCTATGGCGCCACGAGTCGCCAACTGGCCGCGGTCGCCGTGGCGTTTCGGAAACATGCCGGGCTCAACCCCGCCGCGATCATGCGCGAGCCAATCACCGTGGACGATCACCAAAACTCGCGCTATGTCTGCGAGCCGCTCCATCTCTTGGACTATTGCCAAATCAACGATGGGGCCGCGTGCGTGATTGTCTCACGCAGTGATCGCGCGCGTGACCTCAAGAAGAAGCCGGTGTACATCAGCGGCATGCAAGGGCTTCCTGCTGGACGCGAGGAGTTCATCTGGACGCATCCAGGGTTTGGCACCTCACAGCAACAGGTCTTCGACTACAAGCCGGACCTGCAGCCGGTCTACCAAATGGCGGGCGTGACACAGAAAGATATGAGCGCGTTCTTTACGTATGATGCGTTCGCGATTCTGGTGTGGACCGCGTTGGAGCGGTGGGGCTACTGTCAACCGGGTGAAGCAGCGGCGTTCACGCAAAACGGGCGTATCGAATTGGGCGGGGCGTTGCCGATCAACACCAATGGCGGCCTGATGTCCGAGGCGCATGTGATGGGCTGGAATCATCACGTGGAAATCGTGCGGCAGCTCCGGGGCGAGTGTGAGCCACGACAAATCGCCAATGCGCAACTGATTCAGTGGGGCAATGCGTATGGTGACTCGTTGATTTATCGGAAAGGGTAATCTCATGGCGGAATACAAAAAACCGTTACCAGCGATCTCTTCTCTCAGTGAACCCTATTGGACGGGACTCAAGCATCGTGACCTGAAACTGCAACGGTGCAATGACTGCCAGAAACTTTGGTACCCACCAGCTCCTTTCTGCCCAGAATGTTGGTCACGCGGCTTCACGTGGCAGAAGCTCAGCGGGCGTGGGAAGGTCAATTCGTGGGTGGTGTTTCATCAAGCCTATTTCTCGTCGGTCAAGGATGAGATTCCGTACAACGTGGCCGAGGTGGAACTCGACGAAGGGCCACGGCTATTGACGAATCTAATGGGGATCGACAACGCGGACATTGAGATCGGCATGCCGGTGGAAATTGTTTTCGATGATGTGACGGACGAGGTGACGTTGGCGAAGTTTCGTCCGGCTCGGCGGTAGCGAGTTTCGGGTTTCGGATTTTAGGTTTCAGGTTGTAGGTTTCGGATGAAAAACCCGAAACTTGAAACTCGAAACCTGAAACTGAAGTAGGAGGAGTTATGCCTGGCATTCTTGAAGGAATTCGGGTGTTCGATTTGACAATCGCCGCGGTCGGACCGTGGGCGAGTAAGCTGCTCGGTGAACTGGGAGCGGATGTCATTAAAGTGGAAGCCCCGGAGGGGGAACTGTCTCATGCGATCCCGCCACCGATCAAGGGAACGGCGGTGCTCTACATCTCGGCGAATTTCAATAAACGCCATATCGTGCTCGATCTGAAGAATGAAGCCGACCGCGCTATTGCCCTCAAGCTGATTGAGAAGAGCGATATCTTTGTCCAAAACATGCGCCCTGGCGCGGTCGAGCGGTTGGGGCTGGGCTTCGATGTGGTGTCGAAAATCAATCCCAGCATGGTGTATGTGGCGGCGTCCGCCTACGGACGGGTAGGGCCGATGGCGAAGGAGGCGGGGATCGATCCGTTGCTGCAAGCCTTTTCTGGCTGGTGCAGCATTACTGGTCAGGCGGGCGGGGCAGGCGAGATGTTCCGCCATCTGGCGCATCTCGACATCTCCACCAGCACGATGATTGTCGAGGCCATCTTGCAAGCGTTGCTGGCTCGTGAGCGGACCGGCAAAGGGCAGAAGATCGAGATTGAAATGCTCGCGGGTGCGTTATCACTCCAGACTAGTCGTCTCGCGGAATACTTCGCGACCAATGAACAGCCAAAACCGATGGGCAGCGCGGTGACGACGACCGTGCCGCATCAGGCGTTCTTGTGTGAGGATCAGCAGTACATCGCGGTTGGCGTGGTGAGTGAGGATCAATGGCCGCGCTTCTGTCGGGCGCTAAAACTTGATGATCTCTGTAATGACCCGCGGTTCAGCACGAACCCGCAACGGGTGCGGAATCGCGCGGAGTTGATCCCGCTGGTGGAGGCGAAGTTTCGCACGAAGCCAGCGGCTTGGTGGGTGATTCGTCTGACGAAGGAGCAGGTGCCCAACAGTCGGATCATGGATTTCGAGGGGCTGCGGCATCATCCGCAAGTGTTGCAAAACCAACAGATCGTGGAGTTGCAAACCCCGCACTGGGGGGCGTTACAGGTCGATGGGCTGCCGTGGCAGTTCTCGCGAACGCCGGCGGGGCCGATTCGTCCGGGCGGGCTGAAGGGGGAGCATACGGCGGAGGTGCTTCGTGAGTTTGGGCTGATCGAGTGACCCCGGAAAAGCAAATCAAAAATCAAAAGGCAAAAGGCAAAAATCAAAAATTAAAAGTGATGTGAAGCTATGAGCGGAGCGCTATCAGGATTTACTATAGTTGATCTCACGCAGGGACTGTGTGGCCCCTTTGGCTCGATGCGTCTTGGTGACGCTGGTGCGGAAATCATCAAGATCGAACCGTTGGCTGGGGATTGTTCCCGCGCGATGGGGCCACCGTTTATTGGTGACGAGAGCGCGGTGTTTCTGAGTCTGAATCGTAATAAGAAAAGTGTCGCGCTTGATATTCATACGCCGGAAGGCCAGGACCTCATCCGTCAGTTGGTGACGAAGGCC
>JABFSC010000312.1 GCA_013140885.1 Deltaproteobacteria bacterium
CCATCATCCCATCCCGCGATTCCGCTCGCGTGATTGTTGTAGAGCAGATTGTTGCTAATCAGCGAGTTGCGCACGGAGGCGAGATTGATCGCGGCTCCCCCACCAACGCCATTTTCGTAAGCGATATTCCGACTGACGACCGCGCCAGAAATAATGCCATCACCAGGTAAGGCGGGATCGGCGTTAATCTGAATGCCGCTGTCGTTGTTGTGATGCGCGCGGTTGCCGTAGATGTACGGGTTGTCGGCGCTGTTGGAAACATATATCCCGTGCTCGATGGTGGAGTAGGAGGTTTCATTGCTGATGAGCCACACATTCAGAGCATAGCCGGTGAAAATCCCCCATCGTCCATTGTGGTGGCAATGATTGCGGTACACGAGGTTGCCGATGGCCGGGGCAGTCGGCTCACCTTGGATCGCGATACCGGACCGCGGGGCGTTGGTCACAGTGAACCCTTCAAGGCGAATATAGTGGGCATTGCGAATCCAGAGATTATCGCCATTCGTGTTGAGTGCCCCAGGACTGTTGACGATGGCACCTGGCTGTCCAACAAAGCGGATGTACGCGGTGGCCAAGCCGGAGCGGCTAAACTTCGCGCCTCTGTAGGTTCCAGGCTGGACGAGAACCGTATCTCCTGGATTGACGACATTCGCGGCGCGCTGAATCGTCAACCACGGAGCGGCTGCAGTGCCGAGATTGGTGTCTTTCCCGGTTGGGGCGACGTAGAACGTAGCAGCGTGAGCGTTGACCGAACCGAAGAGCAGCAGCGCGAATGTGGCACGAAGAGCGAGCGAGAAAAGGCGGAGCCGAGAGTTCATGGGTAATCCTCCGGGATGAGCAGGGCACAGTATGTGATGGAGGGGGCATCGGTCGCGGACCGGCCGAACTTTAATCGCGCACGGGTCAGCGTGATGCGGATACGGTAGGCTGGTTCTCAAAGCTTTGCGCCAAGGCGGCGTTTTCAGCCTTCTGTCGTTTCACGCGGCGTTCGTAGGCCACGATCGGAATCAGCACGAGCGCACCGACCGCCGCTCCACCAGCGAGACTACAGAACCCCCAGAAGAACGAGCCAGTCTGATCGTAGAAATGGCCAAGCACGACTGGGCCGACGATGCCACCGGCTCCACCACAGACTCCCGCGAAGAGCGCGATGGTGATGCCGAGCACTTCGGCAGGGAAGAGGTCGAAGAGCACCACGATCAGGCTATTTGTTGCCGCCGCGTTGAGAAAGAGGATGAGGCTCATAAACATGATGACCATGCTCACCTCTTGACTCCATAAGAGTCCAAGAATCGCCGGGCCAGTCAGGAGTCCTGTACATAACGCAACCGCGGTCCGGTTACCCAATCGATCTCCCAGAGACCCAGCGACGAGTGCGCCAGCAAACGCGGACGCATACGGCAGGATCAAATAGAAACCGCTGTTGACCACGGCATAGTGACGTTCCTTGACCAAATAGCCTGGTAGCCAACTCAGGTTGGTGAAGAACACACCGAGCGAGCAGAATCCCGCCAGGCACAGCGCCCAAAAGGCCGGATTTTTCGTCAGAACGCGAACGCCTTCGCCAAACGTCAGCGGGCGCGCCGCCCCTTGCTGTGGATCAAACGTCACCCGATCCTTGGCCAGGGCATCAGCAATGAGCGTTTTTTCCGCTTCTGATATCCACGGATGATCTTGTGGGTGGTCATAGACCAGTAACCAAAAATAGATGACCCCCAATAATGTCAACGCGCCAGTGGCGTAAAACATCACCCGCCAGCCCCAACTCTCAATGAGCCAGGCGACGAGCGGGGTGCCGAGAATCAACCCCAGGTAACCGAACCCCATACCCATGCCGTAGGCCCATCCGCGTTCGTTGGGCAACAACCAGTGATTTTCCAGTTTATGGATGGGGTTGGCGACGGCGCCCTCGGAGATGCCGAAGAGTCCACGGACGATGGCCAGTTGGAGAAGTGAGCGACACGCACCCGTGAGCGCGGTGAGGATGCACCACGAAAAAAACATGACCGTGGCCCAGCGGCGGATGGTCCAGTGGTCGGACGCGAACCCGCCACCGAGTTGTCCAGCGATATAGCCCCAATAGTAGGCGCTGAGCACGATGCCAGTCTCGACACCGGTCAGCTTGAGTTCATCCATCATGTAGGGAACCGCGAGTGAGATGTTGACGCGGTCGAGAAAGAGGAAGAACAGCGTCATCCACAAGGCGGAAATTACGGCGAAACGAAAGCGTGGCATCGGGGCGCACTGTGGCATAATCGCGCCCACGCGGTCAACCTGTGCTGCGTGCTCAGGCTACGTTGTTTCCGGGAGAATCCGGTCGAGCGTGGCGATGAGAGGTGGTAAGTCATCAATGACCGTGTCCCAGACACGGTCGAGATCGATATCAAAATACGCATGAATCAGTCGATTTCTCATCGCCACCATGCTTGGCCAGGGAATGTCTGGTAAGTGACGCTGGGTTTCCTTGGTGACCTGAGCCGCCGCCTCTCCGATAATCTCAAGGCAGCACACGAGAGAATGCACTAGCATGCGATCCTGATCGAGATCACTTCTGGCGCGATTGCGTGAGAAAGCAAGCGCTTCCTTCGCCGCGTCCATCATGTGCCGCAAGCGAATTTCATCATCCTTGCGCAGACTGGACTTCCGCCGACGCTACGACGGCCTGCCGGAAATAGCGACTGAGATCGGCAGGAGTGCGAAGATCGACTTTCCGGCCAAGGAGGTCGGAGAGTTCGAGTTCCATTCCCGCTAAACGAATCAGTCCCACCCGTTGTCCCGACTCGAATTCGATAAGGACATCGATGTCGCTATCAGGGCGAAAGTCGTCCCGAAGCACGGAGCCGAAAAACGCGAGAGTGCGAATGTGGTGGCGCTGACAAAATGCGGCGAGTCGCTCATGGTCGACTGAGATTTTTGCGTTCATGGATTCGACCTCTATCATAACGGTCAACTGAAAACCCTAGCCCCCGCATTCGCACCGCTACCCTCGTTCCTCATGATGTCTAGTTTTCTGGCGGCAACAATGAGAAGTGTCTGACTATCTGGAGCCACTGTCCATCTGATTTCACAAAGGTGACGGTATAGCGACCAAAAGAGGTTGCTAGCGGGCCGTCTTTGGGTTTGAGTGCGAGCATATGGTTTCCCCATGCGACACCCATATTGCCACTTACTCGGTATTGGGGATTGATCGGCGTGAAGGTAAAGCTCTCCTGATTGGCGAAGACCGTCTGAAAGAACTGCCGCAGCGCGGGCTTCCCGTCCACAGGAAACGGCGAGCGCGGCCCAAAACTGACGACTTGCTCGTGCCAAGTTGCAGCAAAGGCATCGAGATCGAGCGCATTGGCCGCCTTGCTCCCTTGCTCGAAGGCGGCCTTCAGATCAGTGAGATCGTCGCTGCGAGCAACTACTGGAGCCACGAGAACCGCGACCACGGCAACCGTGAACATCGTTTGTCGGTACATCATAAAATCCCCTCCTTCTTTCCATGAGGCCGCCATGAGGCATGCCTGTTAATGCGCGGAGCCGGTTCCACAGTTGCCATACCACTTCGTGTGGATACGGCATAACTCTCCGTGGAGAGCATGTTCTCTCGCGCAGACTTGTATTGGACTCTTTAGTTTTGTTAATCACCCTCTAACGTGAATTGAACG
>JABFSC010000593.1 GCA_013140885.1 Deltaproteobacteria bacterium
CCTCATCCCCCTGAAAGGACTGCACCTCCTGCTTGAGGTCCTGCAATACGTTCCGGCCACAGCGTGGCAACTGACCGTACTCGGCAGCGTGGAGCGCGATCCCGTCTATGTGCGCCAGGTGCGGCGACACATTGCGGCCAAGGGTTGGGGGGAGCAGGTGCGGTTGCGTGGGTTGCTCAGTCAGACCGAGGTAGGCGACTGTCTAGCCGCCAGCGATGTGTTCGCGATGCCCTCGTGTCCAGAAGGGTACAGCATCGCGTACCAGGAAGCGTTGAGTCATGGGCTGCCGGTGCTGGCGCATGCCGAGAGCGATGGGGCCGACCTCATTGAGCATGGGGTGAGCGGGTTCCATCTGCACCCGCAGGATCTCCCCAGTGGTGCCCAGTATCTCCAGACCCTGACAACTGATCGGGCCATGCTGGCGCGGATGAGCCTAGCGGCGCGCACCCATTTTGAGCGTCTGCCCACCTGGGAACAGTCGCTGGCCGCCGCCGCCGAGTTCCTGGAAGACCTGGGCACACGGCGGGTACTGGCACCGGAGGGGGGACGACTGTGAAACGCTTGCATACCCGGCCGATCCAAAGTCAAAGCGATCTCGTCGCGCATTTTGATGCCGCGGCTCAGACGTATCAGGAAGCCCACGGCCCCGCCGCCCGCCTCTTGGCCTACCGCCTGGCGCTCGTGCGTCGCTGTTACCACGTCTCGTCCGAGGCGGTGTTACTGGAGATCGGGTGCGGCACGGGGATTCATCTGATTGCACTGGCTGATGAGTTTGCCCGGGCGATTGGCACGGATATTTCCGAGGCCATGATTCAAGCCGCTACCGCCGTAGCGCGGCAGTCACCGGTCAAGGAGCGTATCGACCTGCGCGTTGATGCCGCCGACGAGTTGTGGACCATCGCCGATGCCTCGATTGACGTGGTCCTCTGTGTCGGGGCGTTCGAGCACATGCTGCACAAGGCGCGGGTCTTACGTCAGGTGTATCGTGTCTTGAAGCCCGATGGGGTCTTCGTGTGCCTGACCCCTAACGGGGACTACTGGTGGTATACGAGCGTAGCGCCGCGTTTGCGGCTTGCCGTTAAGCACTTGTCCACCGACCACTTTGTCACGCTCAAGGAGATGAGCGATTTCTTGCGGGACGCGGAGTTCACCGTGCGGCGTCACGAATACTGGCGCTTCATCCCAAAGGGCGACATGCCCTCCTGGGTCGGTTGGATGCTGGAAGTGGCGGATCGTCTGGGGCAATACGGTGGCCTCAGTTGGCTGCGGGGTGGACTGGTTGTTGTCGCCACGAAAGGACGGAAGACGTGAGGCAGCCAAGAAAGCGGTGCGGCGTGATGCCGCTCCAGTCGTGGCGACCGAACGCGTTGACTCATACATATCAATATATATACTCCTGGACGTGCGATTCGAGTGGGATCCAGAGAAAGCCGTCATCAACCACGAACGCCATAAAGTCAGCTTTGAGGAAGCGCTGGAGGCGTTCTTTGACCCTCGGGCAGTTGACGACTTTGACGCAGACCATTCGGAGAAAGAAGTTCGTTTCAATCTCATTGGGTTGTCAAGTCGCAGACTGCTGTTTGTCGTCTATACCCAGCCGGAAGAGGATGTGATCCGCCTGATCTCCGCCCGGAAAGCAGAGAAGAAGCATCGGAGAATTTATGTCGACCCCCACTAAGGCGCAAGCCCTCATCGTTGATGTCACGGAAAAGGAATACCAAGCGGATCGTGCCCATGGACTGCAAGCCGATGAAGTGCTCCAGCCTGGACGCCACACATTCAAACGGGGCGGGTTTCTCGCTCGCCACGGACTCAAGGCTGGGCAGACTCCAGCGTCGATCAAAGTGCGCATTTCCATCAACCTGGATTTCGATGTTCTGACATACTTCAAGCAACGCGCCGCCCAACCCAACGCCGCACCGTACCAGACGCAAATTAACACCGCCCTGCGCGCCGTCATGGAAGGAGAGCCGAAGGCGGTCGCCGTGGCACCCCTGCCACAGGCCGAGGCACTGCTCGCGGATCGAGATTTCATTGAAGCCGTAGCCAAGCGCGTCCAGGCGCGAGGGGTCGCCGGGCGCAAGCGGAACCGTCGCGCGGCATGAGGGACACTCTCCACTTCCGCGGGGTTCACGAGCGCGCCTGACAAACGCAGAGAGGCCGCCCGTTGGTTCTCAGTGACCGGGGAAAGCCCGCTATGAGTCTCATCTTCCGATCCTTGCGAAAGACGCTCCGGCTTGCTATGCGGACATGCAGCGTGAAAACCACCATGCAACCAATGAAGAAAAAAATCTTGCTGGTCTCTTCCGCGAACCCCTATCCCGTTGTGACCAACGGGTGCGAACGCCTGGTGCTGGATTATCAACAGACGGTCTTCTCCGCCTACGAGGTGCATTTCGTCGCGACCGCGCCAGGGACGTGGGAGCCCATAGCTTGGCTCCACGAGCAGACTAACCAGGGGCGGTTCAGCATCCCGCACCTACTCGAACTCGACTTCGCCTTTGCCTTCTTTGTCGGATTTCGGGACAATGATTTTACCAGGCAGGTGACGGCGCGGGTTCCTTCCTTCTGTCTGACTGACACCCACCCGCATCCCGACCTCCCGGATGGCGTCTTCAGCGGGATTCTCACGCATCACGCCGCCGCGTTGCACGACGGCCTCCTGCTCTGCGGCGGCAGTTACAACTCCGACATCTTCTTCAAGAACAGAGCCGGAGAGGACTGCATTGTTCTGGTCGGTCGCGTGCACCCCGACAAGAATCAACTCGAATTGGTCAACGGCTATCGTGAGCGTATTTACCGTCGGTACGGACTGCCACTATACCTCGTCGGCGGGGTCGACGACCCCGCCTACTATCAACAGGTGCGCCCTTACATTGATCAAGTCAGCGTCCGCTCCACCATTGATGATGGACATCTGGAGGCGCTGGACAACTGGTGCTCGCCGCACCAGATCGCGGCGCTGCTGAATCGCGCGCGCTGCTTTGTGAGCGCCTCCCCCAAGGAAAGCTTTGGCATCGCGCTCGCCGAGGCGCTGGCTTGTGGCACCACCTGTGTGCTGAACGGCGACTTCTGGGGCTTCGACCCGACGGATATTGGACCACACGTCTTTGGGAACACCACGGGAAAGCGCGGGTCGATTCTCGACGTGCTGGAGGAGGCGCTGGCCACGGACGTGCGGTTGGATGGCTCGACCTGGGTGCGGAAGTATGCCATCCGCCACGCCGCCGAGCGGCAGCTGGCATTCATCGAAAGCCGACTGAGGGGGAAGTGATGCCTGCTGACGGCAGCCCATACGAAAGTTGCCCGGAGGTCTGCGGGAACCTGGAGCGCCCCGGTGTCGCGCTCGACATGCCAAAGTGGATCGAACATTCCCATCTCGACACCACCGTTGACCAACTGCGCATCGAAGAGGCGCTCGCGGCGATGGCCTGGCGCGGCAAGAGCATCCTGCACATCGGGGTGGGGAATTCCCGCTTCGCCCAGCGCTTTGCCGCCGAAGCCGCCCTCATCGACGGGCTGACCGTCTGTCAGAGCGAAGTCGATCTGGCGCGGTCACTGCGCATCCCCAATTACACCGTCTACTTTCTCAATAAATACAGCCGGGAATTTCTTCTGACCCTCACCAATCGTTACGATTTTGTGATCGATAACAATCTCGCCAGTTTCGCCTGCTGCAAATATCATTTTTACCGGATGCTGGATAATTACCTCTGGGCGATGAAGCCCGGCGCGCGGATTCTGACTGATCAGCGCGGGATGGATTTCACCGTCGAAGAGCAGCGCTGGATACTCAGTTACGAGGATCTGCAAGCGCTCGAACGGAAGTTCCCGGTCCGCGTGTCCAGAGTTACCGCTACCGTCTACTCGATTGCGGCGATCGCGAATGAGGTGACGGGATGAGACACAATCCGGTGCTGCGCGAACTGGGATTCAGCCCTGACGACCGCGTCGTCATCGTCCACGCCGATGACGTGGGGATGTGTCATGCGACAGTGCCCGCGTTCTTTGACCTAGCCATGGACGGCCTAGTTTCGGCGGGCTCAGCCATGGTCCCCTGCCCCTGGTTTCGTGAGGCCGCCGCGTGGTGGCACCGTCAGCCTGGGACCGACCTCGGCATTCACCTGACGCTCACTAGTGAATGGGACCAGTATCGCTGGGGGCCAGTTACCGCCTGCGATCCCGCATCCGGCTTGATTGATGCTGATGGGTGTTTCTACCGCGCGCCCGCGCTGATGAATCGCCCCGATCCTCAGGTGGCCCTGCGTGAGATGCGCGCCCAGGTGCAGCGCGCCCGCGACGCCGGGATCGATATGACGCACCTCGACTGCCACATGTTCGCGATGCTGGCGCACGGGCTAGCTGATGTATATGTGGCGCTCGGATTTGAACTGGGGCTGCCTGTGCTGATGACGCGCCAGCCAGCGTGGATCAACATCCTCACCGCGGCGGCCATCGACCAATGGGAGGAACAGGGCGTGCCGGTATGCGACCACCTGCGGGAAACGCCGCCGATCCATCCGCCGGCAGCGCTGCGCGACGCGGTGCAACGCATATTCGACGAGCTACCTCCGGGCCTGACCTATCTCATCATGCACCCGGCGGTGAACACCCCCGAATTGCGCGCTATTGGTGGTGACTGGCGGGAGCGCGTGGCCGAGTACGAGGTCTTTGGCGATCCGACACTGCGCGAGCACGTCAGGCGCATAGGCATTCACATCATCGGCTGGCGGCCAATCCAGCAGCTCATGCCGAGACACTAATCATGCAAACGCAGACGGAACATCGCGGATTTCTCAACGGCGTCCGCGCCTACTACGACAAGAATACGCCACGTTTCGTGCGCGCGCACGAATCCGCCGTGGCCAAGGCCATCCACCGTGAGGTCTGGGGGCCGGGAGTGCGGAACGAGAGGGAGGCGTTCGAGTACGTGAATGCGCTCGTGTTGCGGACGCTGGAGGAGGTCGCGAGCCGGTTTCCGTCTCCGCTGCCAGTGCTCGACCTGGGGTGTGGTGTTGGCGGGACGCTCTTCTATCTCGCCGCGCGGATACCAATTGACGGCGTGGGGGTCACCTTGAGCCCGGTCGGTGTTCGCATCGCCGAGGACTTGGCGCGGGAGACCGGCCTGACACCGCACTGCCGCTTTGTGGAAGCCAACTACTTGGAGTTACCGGCGGTGGGGATGCGATCAGTGGTGTATGCTATTGAATCGTTCCTCCACGGTCCCGATCCGGCGCAATTCTTCCGCTCGGCGGCCGCGGTGATCCCTGATGGTGGGCGGCTCATTATCTGTGATGACTTTCTCAGTGAGAGTGCCGCCGCGAGCCAGGACCGGAAGGGCGCGCGCAACCTCGCCGACTTCCGCCGGGGGTGGCACGTCGGCAGTCTCATCTCTATCGCACAAGCCGAAGTTCATGCGCGCAGTAGCGGACTCCGTTTGATCGACAACCAGGACCTGACCCCATACCTGCGGTTACGTCGTCCCTGGGATCGTTTAATCGCGGCCTTTGTCAATCTGGGCCGCGCCCTGCCGTTCTGGTCGCCCTGGTGGGACAGTTGGGTCGGTGGTCATGCCATTCAACGCTGTTTGCTCACCGGGCTCATTCGCTATCATTTCCTCACATTTGAAAAAGGGTGTGCTGGCTCAGATGTCCCGTAGATATTGATCACCGGGGATCACAACCGAGGGTCGCCGTTGTCAGTGGGGCGGCCGTGGCCATCGACCACCGCGAGCCATGAGCCGTCGTCGAGCTGGTGCGCGTCAACGTGGTGCATTCTCACACTGTTCCAGGCTTTTTCGTCATCAGGTTCCTTGATTGGTGGTTTCGCGGCTGGCACCTCGACGTACTCATCGGATGTCAGGCGCGTGATCTCGAAGGCGCGGACCGCTGTGCCGTACCTGGGAAAGCAGTCCTGGGCGAATCGTACCAGCCCGCGCTCACCGTGAACGACTCGACCCGCCGGTCGAGCGCTGCGCTGATCCCCCGAGATGACCGGGCTCCTGGGATGCTCACGCCAAGGCCCTAGCAAATGCTCCGCACGATAGAGCCGTAGGATGTCATGCTCCAGCGGACGGGCGCAGGTGAACATCCACCAGCAGTCGTCAAAACGAAACAGGGATGGGTCGGCGACGGGGCCGTCCGTGATGAGGTTCGCCACCGGTCGCCAGTCGTAGGGAAACGACTCCGCCCGGTAGAGTCGCACGCAGTCTTGTTCGTACATCTCCGGCACCATGTAGAACTGGCCTTGCCAGTGGAACACATAGGGGTAGGAGATACTGAAGTCCTCGACCAAAACCAGACCGCGATATTCCCAGGAGCGGGCGTCCACGCTCACCGCCATCCCGATCTCCCCTTTGTCGGTGTGTTCGTTGTAGACCTCGAAGAACAGGTACCAGATACCGTCATGGCGGATCAGGAACGGGTCGGCGACGAAGATGGCGGACACGTCCGTAATGTCGCGGTACGAGAGCACGGGATTGCTGATGCCCGGCGCTGGCACCAGTGCGAGCGGCGAGCGACCGACATAGAGGCCGATGGCATACCAGTGCCCGGCAATGATGCGTTCCTCAGCGTCCATGTTGCAAGGTGTCAATCCACCACGACCTTCACGACCTTGACCCAGGGCCACGGAATGTGCCCCTCTGGCAAGGGACAGAACCCGGTCTTGACCCCCTCGTCGAAGGGATAGCCACAACGGGTCATGTACTCGTGGAGCGGGGCTTTGTAGTGACGGTTCTTGAGGTCAGGGCTCAGCCACAGAAATTCCTGCACCACCGTGCGGTCGAGGTAGGGGAAGCGCCCCTCGGCGCCGAACGTACCGGCGACGAATTCCTCTTTGGTGAGATAGGCGGTCTGGAAACCCCCGGAGAAGTCGGACCATTGTCGGAGTTGGGCCGGGAACCGGTACCCCGGCCAATCGCGCCGGGCATCGAGAATCTCGTCTCCCCCCTGGCCGGACAGGAAGACCGTGCGGCCCGCACGACGGGCCAGCGCGTGGATCAAGGCGAGGCCGCAGCAGGCGCGGTCCTCCAGCATGTCACATTCCTGGAGCACGCCGTCCCTGAGCACACGATAGCTGGCCTTCTCGGCGTGGACGCGCAGGAAAGCCTTCTGAGCGGCCAAATCCGCCGCGTCCATGCGCAGGACCTCGCCCTCGCGATTGCGTTGACGGAGTAGCACCAGGTTTTCCTCTCCTTCCACGGAGTATGCCTTGTACTCGCAACCGAGCTGGCGCAGGGCACAATCAATCCCGCCACTATCGTAACCAGCGCTCAGGGGGAGGTAACAGCCCTCCGTCGCCCGTTTCTTCACTGCCTGTTCGAACGCAACGATCCAGTCGTTGTAGCTGTCTTTCTCTTGATGGTCGAAATCGAAGGGGGGGCCGCTCCGGCGATGGCTCTCGTTCCGGTCCAGATTTCTCACGATCACAGTGTCCGGCGCGACTTGCTCACCCGTACCAAGGCCGCTCGCGTAGCTGGCAGCTTCCGTGCCGTTCCAGAACAGGGGCTTGGTGCCGAAAGGGTCGGTGGCGAGCACCATGACCCGACGGCCAAAGTCGTAGAGTGCGACCGCGAATTCACCGTCCAGGTATCGAGAGAAGTTCTCGCCGTGCTGGCGATAGAGTGAGATCAAGGTCTCCGAGTCGCTTCCCGTGGATGGGGTGTTGTAGATCGCGCCGTCAAGAACACACACGATGTCGCCATCGACAAAGGGTTGGGGTGCGCGTTTCCCGGCGACGTTCAGGAGATAGTGACTGAAGTGATAGCCTTCGACCTCAAGCATCCGGGTTAGGTCGGGGCCACGCCGCGCGATGAAGCGGTGCTCAGCGTTCCGGTTGCGTGTGACCAGAAACCCGCTCATCCTGGCTCCTGGCCAATGGCGTAGTCGATCCAGTATTCCTTGTAGAGGCCGTCCGCTAGCCAGGGCTTCCTCTTGCCAGCCCAGTGGAGAATCTTCCCGTTCTGGAGAGTCTCCTCCGGGATGTCGTCGTACCACCCCAGGGGCTGCACGTTCCACGCCGACGGCAGATGCTGAAAATCACGATAGAAGGCCAGGTTCATGATGGATTGGGTGCCAAAGTAGAAATCCTCCAAGGCCAGCCGGTGGCGCGTGATCCAGCCTTCCAGCTTCTCCAGGATTTCTTGCTCGTGCCATCTGCTGAGGTCGGTCACAAAGACACCGGCGTTGAAAGTGGGTTGGTGAGACTCGATGTGACGCAAATGCTTGGAGTCCTTTTCGAGATATTCCGCCCAGGAGTCAAAGGTCCCGTCCGAGACAGCGGCCAGCACATGCTTCTCCAGGCTGCCAAGGTGCAGGAGTTCAACAATATCAGCGCGAACGACCACATCGGCATCCAAATAGATGACCTTGCCCAGGCCGGGGTAGATGTGTGGCAAGTAAAACCGCGAGAAGTTCATCACCTGTGACTCGGGAGTGGCGTAGGTGAAGACCTGCCCCGCGCGGATGTAGTCGGCGAGCAGCGGGTTCGGGCCAAACTCCTTGATCTCATAGTGAAAGTCAGGATGTGGAAAGGACGCGCGGATCGCTTCTTGGAAATCGGCGGACTCTCCAACTGCCACGACGAAGTGGAAAGAGATATGCTGGGGGTGCTTGGTGTTGCGCATGATCGAATTGATGGCGGCCAGGGCACCGATGAACTGCACCCGATTCATGCACATGGCGATGTCGACAATTTGTGACATCAAACAAGCTCCCGTGGTTCTTGATCGGTCGCGCGATGAATCGTCACGTTCTCCGTCTGTCGCACCTCCGCGCCAAGAGCGAACTTGTAGGGCTCGTCGCCACGCAGGAAGTCGAAGACTCGGTAGCCGCCGCGAATAGCCTCACGGATGGCATGGGCGACGATCACGGTCCCGGGCGAGAGCGCGGCATAGCGTTCGTCGAAGCCAGTGATGTAGAAGCAGAAGCTGCGTTGCTTGTGATCCAGAAAGGCCAGCAGTCCGGCGATAGGGGTGTCTCGATCCCAGAGGATGTCCAGCCATAGGCACCCGGACTCGAGGCAGGAGCGAAAAATCGCGCGGTACTGTGTGAGCTGCCGTTCCGGGAGCGCTCCCCAGCGCCCCTGCCAGAGTGCGAGGAGGGTCGAGATTTGCAACTCGCTGTCATCAACGACACTGGTCCGGCGCAGACTGGGCAGGCGCTCCAGCGTTCGCAGATCGTGACGAATCTCTCTGCGCATCCGTGGACGCGGGCGGGTCGCGAGGTAGGCATCCCAGGTGTCGGTGAGCTTGAGGAATGGGCAAGGAGTGGGGGGATGCCGCTCGACTTGGAACCGCGGCTCAGGAAAGTGGTTGAGAAAAGCATCAAGACGGGAGTCGAGCACATCGTGAATTTCGAGATACCGCCATTCCAGGAGGCTCTGGATGTGATCGGCAAAGGCGGCGAATACCATCTCTTCGTAACCAGCTGAGCACACGAACCCAGTGTAGTCGGCCAAGGGGCTACCAGCCATCCCCAAGCCCTGGACCTCCTCACCTGCCATCGTAAAGACTCGCTCAGTTGCCCACGATATTCGCTCCGCTGGCGAGGGGGGCAGGAAGCGCAAGGGCAGGAGTCCGACGAGCGGTTCGCCGACTCCTTGACGCGCCACCAGGACGCACCAGGGGTCTGTGAGGGCCGACAGTCGCCCCCGCAGCCAGGCCGGTGAGGTAAAGACGGTGGCTAGCTGGTCCGCGCGGTGAAGCGCCTCCCATTCGTGCGCGATCGCGCCCAGGCTACCGAGATCGCTGATCGTGTCGACCGTCCCGATCGCGCGCGACTTCGCGCTGTTCCCAATCGTGTCCACAGCAAGCTCATGACACCGCCGTCATTGAGGGTCAAGAGCCTGATCCTCGGAGTGAGCGAGGCTCCGAAAGTGTGTTCGTGCGAGAGACATGGGGGCACTGTGCTGTTCCCGCTGATTCTCCAGCGGTTCCGCAGGGGAGCTAGAAAAGCGTCCCGATTCCGTCTTATAGTGCCCGCTGATTTTGTGAGAGGAGGTCTGGCTATGCAAACCGTTGATCCACATGAAGTGGGGATGGACCCGCAGCGGATCGAGCGTTTCTTCGCGGTGATCGAAAAAAAGATCACGGAAAAATATCTCTATGGCGGAGCTTTCCTGCTTGCTCGCAAAGGGAAGATCGTCGCCGCGCGTGGTGTCGGACAAGTCGAACCCAAGACCAATCGGCCCGCGAAGCCAGACGATATTTTCTGCCTCTTTTCCACCTCGAAACCGATTACCGCGACGATGTTGTTGATGAAAGTTGATCAGGGCGACGTGCAATTGTGGGAGAAGGTCTCCACCTATATTCCCGAATTCGGGGCGGCGGGCAAACGCCACATTACCGTTGCCCAAGTGCTGACCCACACCGCGGGATTCGCTAACCTCGCGGTCGATTGGGGGATGTCGAAATGGGCGGATTGGGATGCGACGATCGCGCGGATCTGCGCCCAACCGCTTGAGCATGAGCCTGGCGCGGCGGTGCATTATCATGCGCTCACCGGATCGTGGATTCTCGCCGAGATCGCGCGCCGGGTGGATGGTGGCACGCGTGACTTCGCGCGCATGTGCGCCGAGGACCTCTACGGACCGCTGGGGATGAAGGATGGGCACATGGGCGTGCGTCCCGATATGGAAGCGCGCCGCGTGCCGCTCCAAGCACTTGATGTTGGGGGCGTGCCGTTTCCGATGGAATTTCTTACCGGCTTTGATCGGCCAGCCATTCAGAAAGCCGCCATTCCTGGCGGGGGCTCGCACGGGACCATATTCGACTTGGCGCGCTTTTATCAGATGTGGCTGAACAAAGGCGAATTGGATGGCGTGCGATTGTTGAGTCCAGCGTTGGTCGATCTGGCGACGACGATTCACACCGGTGATATGGAAGATCGCTTGATCGAACCGATGCGGGTGACGCGAAACTGGCCGAGGATTCCGGCCAATCGTGGACTGGGCTTTTGGTTGCGCGGGACTGGAATTTTTCCGACCTATTTTGGTTCGCTGGCTTCACCCCGCACGTTCGGACATGCTGGGGCCAGCAGTATCTTGGCGTGGGCGGACCCGTTGCGCGAACTCGTGTTCGTGGGGCTGACCAGTGGGCTGATTGAGGAATCCCGGAGCATCGCGCGGTGGCATGTGTTGTCTGACCTTGCGCAGGCATGTGTCGTTGACTGAATGAGGGAGCGTAGGCGAGGAGAGGGCCGTGGAGAAGAGCACGATCATTGATGCCGCCCGCTATCATATCCAAATGACGCCCGAAGAGTTTCTCGATTGGGTCGATGAGGACGATAGCGCCGAGTTGATTGATGGGGAGGTGAACGTGGCGTCACCAGCTTCCGGCCGGCATCAAGAAATTGAACTGTTCTTGGGTACGATTTTGGGACTGTTCGTGCGTCGTCACCAACTGGGACGTGTGTATCTCTCTCAATTCATGATGCGATTAGGCAACAACCTTTTTGTGCCAGATGTGATGTATCTCTCGAATAAGAAGCTCACCCAGCGATTACCGAATTATATGAAGGGGCCAGCGGACATGGTGATGGAGATTGTGTCTCCAGAATCCATCGTGCGAGATCGCCAGCGCAAGTTCTCGGCCTATCAAGCCGCCGGCGTGCGTGAGTACTGGCTGTTTGAACCAGAGACAGAGGAGATCAGCGTCTTTCGCCT
>JABFSC010000482.1 GCA_013140885.1 Deltaproteobacteria bacterium
GAGTGTGGAGGGACACGATCTCCTCTACTCGGTCAGTATCATCGAAAAAGTACGTCTTGATCGGCAAATTTTGCTTCAGGGTTTGCCAGACCGGCGTATCCACATTGAGGCGACCACGATTGATCTCCTCGCGAGATGGGCAGCCAAACGCTACACGCGGCCTGCTTTTCCCGATGAGTTTAACGAACGCTGCCGTCCCGCAGCCAAACGGGTCAGCACTCGTCTGAAGGCGAAAGGGCATCTCATCACTGGATTGTTCCTTCAACTGGATTCGTACGAAGAGTTGCCATCCGAACAGGACTACCGCGTCATTCTCAGAGGAACTGCACTCCCGGAGACGTGTGATGACCCGGAGCAGGAAAGGGTAGTGCTCTCGTTTCTCGCTGATATCGAAAAGGCGTTGAATGATTGCGTTGGGATTGCGGTTGCCGAGGCAGCGCTTGATTCAGAACGGGACTTATCGTTGTACGAATTACGCTTCGTGAGGCGTTGGGATTATGATTTCTTGAGCTATCGCGAAGACACGCCGGAACAACTTGCCCCTGACGACTGAGGCGCTGGGATGTCCCGCTCACTACAATGATTTTGAAACACGGCTTTCGGGGCTGCGGCAAAGAAGCCGCCAAGGTCCTGCTCGACGAGGTGATCACTTCACAATGGCAGTAGGACGCACGAAACCTTGCCCGAAGCGGGGTCTCACACGATCAAAGAACTGCTGCTCGCCAGAGGATACCGTGAGGGGGTACAGCCGTTCCGTTTTCACAGGACTGTCCAACTATGAGTAGTTTGCATGAACGGATGAAGTTATACGAAGCGGTCCCGCAACTCACGCTCACCGCGCGCACGCCCATGATCGTGCGTGTCGATGGTCGTGCTTTTCATACACTGACCCAGCAGTGCGAGCGGCCCTTCGATCCCACGCTCAATGAAGCGATGGCTCAGACGGCCGTCGCGTTGTGTCACGAGATTGATGGCGCCCAGCTCGCCTACGTGCAAAGTGATGAAATCTCCATCCTGGCGATTGATTATCTCACCATGGACAGCTCCCCGTGGTTTGGTGGCAATGTCCAGAAAATCACCAGTGTGTCGGCCTCCGCCGCGACCGTTGCCTTTAACCGGTGGGCCGTACAACACGAGTTCGCGTTACCCAGTTGGGCGATGTTCGATGCCCGGGTCTTTGTGCTGCCCAAGGAAGATGTGGTCAACTATTTCGTCTGGCGGCAACAGGACTGGAACCGCAACTCCCTCAACATGTTTGCCCAAGCCTACTTCCCGCATGACGAGTTACGGGGCTTATCCAAGAGTCAGGTGCACGAGAAGCTCTTCACGGAAAAGGGCGCAAACTGGGCGCATCTCCCGACCCACCTCAAGAATGGGCTTTGTGTGTACCGAGTGCCGCGTGTGGTTGTCTCGGTAGAGCACCCCACGGGAGCCGTGACCCGTCAGGTCTGGGAGATTGATCGTGAGCCACCCGTGTTTGCCGGCCAGCGTCAGTACATTGAGCGCCACGTGTCTGTGGAGAAGTCCCCACCATCGGATCGATAAGGTCTCGTGAGGGTGCGCGGCGGAGTGAAACCGTCGAAGATGGTCCAAGGTGCAAGGGAATGGTAGTGCAAGAGGAGAAGTCTCCGCCATCCAGTAAGAGCCTTGGAGCGGGATATACTGTTGAGCATGACCGGGGTATAGCTCAAAAGAGCCGGAGGGAAGCAAGTGCAGTTTGTCCGCGAAACGCCTCACTCCGCGCCGCCACAAGCCCTCGTTCGTGCGGCGGGTCCCGCGACTACAAAAACTGGAAGGGGTCAGGATGATCAAACTCGTGGTGATGATTAAGCGAAAGCCAGGAATGTCAAAGGAAGAGTTCCACCGCTACTGGAACGGCCCGCATGCGGACCAAGTGCTCGGCTGCGCCGATTTCAAGAGGCATATTCGTCGGTACGTGCAGTCGCATGTGGTGACGCAAGAAGGCATCAAGCTACCCTGGGGCGTGTCGGACCACGATGGACAAGCGGAGCTGTGGTTTGACAGTGTGGACGCCATGAACACGGCCTTCAACGAGCCCAGCTTTCTCGCCACCGTGCATCCCGATGACGCGACCTTCATCGACATGGCGGGCTGCCAGCTCATGGTGGTCGAGGAAATTCCGAAAGTGGGTTAGCCCCTGCGGATACCGCGCTGAGCAGCACAGCACTCAAGGCGCGACCGCCAGCGCCCTTCCTGTCACTGATTACCAGTGGGCCGCGCGCATCCGAAAAAAATGACGGGTCCCCAAATCAGATATCCGTGAATTGCGTAATCCGGACTTTGCCATCCGGGAAGTGGGCAACAATATCGAGCGTGCCTCCCATCGCTTCAATGTAACTCCGCAGGGTACTGACATACATGTCCGTCCGGTGCTCAAGTTTTGAGACCGACGCTTGTTTCGCCCCCAGGACGGTCGCAATTGCTTCCTGGGACAGCTTACGCGCCTGTCGGAGTTCTTGCAGGGGCATCTCTTCGAGCATCTCCTGTGTCCGCTCGTGCGCACGAGCTTGTCCCTCCGGAGAAAGTCGCGCACGAAGTGTGGTGAATTTCTTAGCCATCGCGTTGCCTCTCTTGTTGTAACTGGGCGAGGTGCCGATCATACAGCGCATCCGCTTGGGGCACGTACTTGTCGTACCAGCGAGCATCTCCGGTTTTATCGCCTCCCACAAGGAGAAGCCCAACACGCCTGGGATCAAACGCATACAACACTCGGTACGGCCGCCCTTGATGTTGCACACGTAATTCTCTCATCTGGCCATGACGAGAACTCTTGACATCCGAACTATAGGGATAAGGCAATTGGGGACCTCGCTCCTCCAAGAGGCCAACATACGCGGCGATGGACTCTTGTTCGTCCTCGCTCAGCTCGTTCCACCAACTTTCAAACTCATCGGTGTACTCAACGTCCCACGCCATGTCTTCCAATAGCTTGTATGACATATTCCTTCAAGGCTATTGTGCCCGTGCGTGCTCATTGTCCTTCATCGCAGTTCCTGCAGCTGTTTCCTTCCTCCGTCGCAAATGACCATGTTTCCGAGGTGCTGAACTCGTGGTGTTTGCCTGATAGTTTGCGCTTGTTTGCAGGATGTACGGGCACACACTGGGATATGTTCATTGACCGGACAGCCGCGAATATCGGCCGCCGGATAGCCACTCGACGCGGAGGCATTGACTGCTGCCGCACCCCGTTGAATAGGCAAGCGCGGAACATCACAAATTGAGGTTCCGCCATTCGCGAGCTTTGTCGAATCATTCAAGCCCGATCCTTCCGGTGAGGACCAGCCGTACGAACCCATCGTCGCACGCCGTAGGTGGCGGCGAGCGCGACAACTATGCCAAGGACTGCGGAGGGAAGAGCTTCTATTTGGGCACTGCGCTCGCATTCCTCCATGCAAGAGTCATCGCAACCATGAAAGCACGCCTCGCTGCCAGAGAGATAGGTCTCGTAAGAGAAAAGGAAGCAGCCACCCGAGACAACCAGAAATACGAACACAACGAACTTGTGCGCCATGTCTTGAGAAATCACTCGCATGCTGAACATCAAATGACTCCGCTACTGGAGGACAATACTTGAAAAATCCAGTAAAGATAAGGAGTTGGACGATAATCGCGAGGATCACTCCAAGAG
>JABFSC010000378.1 GCA_013140885.1 Deltaproteobacteria bacterium
GCGCCACGCGCTATCCACCAAAGCTGCGACCTCCTGGACATCACGGTGTTGAACTGTCAGCATTTTTCCACGAAGGAGGAAAGAACCATGCGAAGATGGATCATCGTTGGCGTGTTGTGTGTGTCGTCGCTTTTCTTGTTGCGGGTCTACGCGACTACGGCTCCGGTCACGGCAACGTGGACGGTGCGCTTGGCGGATCGCCACGGCTTTATGGCTGGTGATACCGTCGAGGACGAAGGCGGGGCGCGGATTGGACATGTGGTTGATGTCGGTCCTCACTCCGCACCCGACGGCGAATCTGGGTTCGATGTGAGCATTACCTTGGACCGCGATCAGCACACTCGACTCCGCGAGCGCTCGACTTTTGTGGTCGCGACCCCTCCAGATTCGCCACGCCCGGTGCTGAGGCTCATCGTCTTTGATGAAACCAGCCCGGTGCTTCCTCCGGGCAGTCGCATTGCCGGAGTGGGGTCCGAGATGGAGCTGGAGATCAAGCGACAGATCGCGGCCTTCGACAGCACCGTGCGCGGGGTGACGCAGCAACTTGATGCCTTGCGGCAGGTGTTGGACAAGACCAGCAAGTCCGAAGAGAAGCGCAAACTCGAGGAAAGTGTGGGCGGATTGGCGGCGACGCTGCACCGCACGCAGGCCGATGTCATACGGATTGTGACCGAAGAGATCGCGCGCTGGAAAAAACTGTATGAGAAATTCTTCCCGCCTGAGGCGGAGGAGACGGTGTAGGGAGTCTGGGTGTCTGGGAGTCCATTGGGTCCTTCGACGCTCAAGACCCAATGGACCAAGAAGACGTATTCCGTTCTACTTCTTCATCATCGCCGCCAGCGCGGCTTGTTGCTCACTAATCGCCTTCTTCACCGACGGACGCTCTTGGACGGCAGCCCACCACGCGGCCACTTTCGGTCGCCCTTCCAGCGGGCCTTTAGACCCGAATTGCGGCAGGAACGTGTTCAAGAAGAACATCGTGGGGGCAATCGCGGCATCCGCCAGCGTGAATGCACTGCCCGCCGCCCACGGACTGCCAATCGTCGCATCGAGTTGATCAAGACGGCTGTTCACTTCCGCGAGTTTCTCCGCGATAAACTTGTCGTCCAGATTCTGCCCAAAGAGTTTGGGGAACAACGCACGCATCGGTGGCTCCAAATAGAGGTCATGGAACCGCGTGCAGGCGCGCACCTTGGCTTTGCCTTCCGCATCGCTTGGCAGCAACGGGTTCTGCGGGTACTTCTCTTCAAGATACTCGTTGATGAGTTCGGATTCGGCGATCACTTGCCCGTTGTCGAGGGCCAAGGCTGGCACTTTGCCAAGCGGATTGATCTTCTTGTAGTCCGCCGACCCCATCCCACCTGGCGGGTCTACCATCTCGACGTTGAGACCTTTTTCATAAATGGCGATACGGCTCTTCGATGCGAAATTGCTCAGCATCATATTGTAGAGCTTCATACGGACACCTCCTTGGGAGAAATTATTAACCTTCGGGACTATTGAGCACCCTGGAAGGTAAGTCAAGCACGAAGCGCTTGCGGGTCACGTAGGCGAGATGATAGGAGGGGCGCATCATGCAACGCGCGCTGCTTCCGTGGGTCTGCTCTCTCGTCTTTCTGTGTCACGTGTTCGTTCCTTCAGTCGGATACGCACGGGTCACCCGGATGGTGATCGAGAAAACCGAGTCACCCACATTCGCGGGCCAGGCATTTGGAGTCGCTGGTCCCTACGAGAAACTCACTGGCCGTGTCTTTGGAGAAGTCGATCCCGCGGTCCCTGAAAACGCGGGGATCGTCAATCTCGATAAAGCCCCGCGCACGGCGACTGGTCGCGTGGCCTATAGCGCCGACCTCTACATCCTCAAGCCGGTGGACCTCACCAAAGGCAATCGCAAGATGTTCTACGGTGTGCTCAACCGTGGCAACAAAATCGATCTGGTGCTGATGAATAATGCACCACAGGGTGCGCAGACCAATGATCCGACCACGGGTGCCGATCTGGGCAACGGGTTTCTGTTACACCAGGGCTACACGCTGGTGTGGAGCGGCTGGCAGGCGCGCGGCAAGGCTGGAGCCCAGTGCTGTGTGGACCCCAAGCCCCCGGTCATGGGAGCGGAACTCCCACTGCCGCTCAATGCCAACCAGCCTATTGTTGGTAATGTCCGCGACCTGTTCGTGGGCCGACAACAGACGAATGCCCCGGACCACACCACCGCGACGCTCAGTTATCCCACCGCGAGCCTCGACCCGGACGCGATCCGGGTCACCGTACGTGCGAAAGCGGACAAGGAGGTGTCCCAACCCATTCCCGCGTGTAAAGCCGGCGCGAAAGTGTTTCGCTGTTGGAGTCTCGTCGATGAACAGACGGTGAGTATCACTCCGAGGTTTGAGTCCGGCTTGCTTTACGAGTTTGTCTATCCCGGCAAGAACCCCCTCGTTCTGGGACTGGGCTTCGCCATTACGCGCGATGTCGTGTCGTTTCTTCGCTATGGCTCGACCGATGAGCACAACACGCCCAATCCGCTCCGGCTCAATGAACGCGAAGGCGGCATCCAGAAAGTGCTCGCCCTGGGCATTTCCCAAGCTGGCCGCTATCTCCAAGAACACATCCATAATGGCTTCAATCAAGATGAAAAGAAGCGCGTGGTTTTCGATGGCGTGCTGATTGACATTGCTGGCGCGGGCAAGACTTTCACCAACTTCGCCTTTGGACAGCCCGGACGCACCCGTGGCAGCCATCAGGATGCCGACTTTCCTGAAAATTGGTTCCCGTTCGCGTATGGGTCACAAACCGATGCCCTGACTGGCAAACAGGATGGCATCCTCCGCAATGGCGGTGGCAAAGTGGGCGACGGCTTCGACCCCTTGGTGATGGTGACCAACACCGCCACGGAGTATTGGCGCAAGGGGGCGTCGCTGCTGCATACCGATACGGCGGGCAATGACATGCCGATTCCAGAGAACGTGCGCGTGTACTTCTTCGCCAGCACGCAACATTTTCCGATTTTCCCACAACAGCTTACGACCTCGCTCGGTGAGCGCCTGCCGCCAGGCCCCTG
This sequence comes from Deltaproteobacteria bacterium, assembly GCA_013140885.1. GTDB lineage: Bacteria > Desulfobacterota > Binatia > Bin18 > Bin18 > JABFSC01. The sequence continues at coordinate 3,059 of JABFSC010000378.1, forward strand.
CCAACAGCCGCAAAATCCCGCCTTTCGCGGTCCGGTGATGCGTGCGCTCTTGAGCGCGCTCGATCAGTGGGTGACCAGCGGGACACTGCCACCAGACAATATCGTACCAACACGGAAAGATGGGACGTTAGTGCCAGCGGAAGAAAACGTGGCGGCGTTCCCGAAGATTCCCGGCGTCACGCATATTGGCCAGCCCACGCCGACCTTCGCGTTGTATGGGAGCGTGGCCGTGAAGACCGCGCAGACGCAGTACACCACGCTCGTCCCCAAACCCAACGCCAGTGGGAATGACCTCGCGGGGATTCAGGTGCCGGACGTGGCCGTGCCGCTTGGCACCCATACCGGCTGGGCCGTACGCGCGGATGTGCCCGATGCCATGTGTGGCAATCTCGGACAGCTCATTCCCTTCGCCTATTCCAAGGCGTTGCGGAATCAAGCGCGTGACCCGCGGCTCTCGCTCCTCGAACGCTACTCGAAGAAGACGGGCTATCTCAACCAAGTCAAACAGGTTGTGACAGATTTACAAACGCAACGACTGTTGCTCCCAGAAGACGTGGCGGCGTACATCGCGGATGCCGAGCAAAAAGT
>JABFSC010000645.1 GCA_013140885.1 Deltaproteobacteria bacterium
AGATGGGCGGTGGCGACGACGAAACCTTGGCTAGACTCCAGGAGCGGCTGGACACGGTCAAAATTATGGATGGCGTGCAGATAGCGCTGTTGCACCGCGAAGGGTTGGCGATTGAGCGAGAACAGATCGGCGAAATAATACGCGAAATGGCGGAACAGTGACCGAGCCACTCGTGCGACCGTGGCGGGGTCCGCCGTTGGCAGAATATGCGCGATATTCCGCCGCACGGCGGCATCCTCCTTGGGCATGCGTCGTCGATACAGGTCCGCGAGCACGCGCGCGCACGTGAAACGGACGACACGAGGAATCCACGGTGCACTCGACGCCGCCAACTGATACAGCCCCGGCCCGTCATACGAATGGGTGTACCACTTGCGCCGCGGCGGAGAGGGCAGGGGAGCGGAGGCGGTTGTCGTCTCGGACGGATGAGAGGGGAGTGCCATAGGCATTCTTCACTGAGGAGTCGGCCACTACTCGTGCTCCACAACTTGCATCGGGAAAGAGTTCGAGTGTAAAGTTCTGCCTGGAGATTCTTAGAGGTTATTAGTACAGGCCGCAACCGCTCACCGAAGATGCGCGAGCAGGAGGAGAAGAAGAGATGAGACCATTATCGTACCGGGCGCTTTTTGCCACGATGCTGCTGACCGGCGTGGTCCTTGGCCAACCAGCGCAAGCGCGTGACACGCTGCTGAACTTGAATGCCCAAGCTGCCCTTGAAAAGGGACGTCAGACTGGAGACATCCTGAGCGATGTCAAAGTCTATTTCGCGGGAGAGGCGACGCCCGCCGTCGAGAAAAAAATGGGGGAGTTTAAGAGCAACAAAAAAACCAATGCCTTTAACAAGTCGGACGAAGAAGCCTGCCAATGGGCCTTCTTCTCCGCCGTCAAGTCACTACAAGAACGTGCGCTCAAAGAGGGCGGGAACGCGGTCGTCGATGTGAAAAGTAACTACCGCGATAAGGAGTTTGTCAGTGCGACGGAGTTTCAGTGTGGCGCGGGCGCTTTCATCGGTGGCGTGGCGCTAAAGGGGACCGTGGCCAAGCTGAAGTAAGAGAGAAACGGAGAAATGGGAGAAACGGAGAATCGGAATGAGGGAGCACTCCGCGGATGCGTGGAGTGCTCCTGGCTGTCACGGAAAAATCTAGAGGAAAGGGTTTCTCATGATTTATCTTCAGTTGTTCATACTGCTGCTCTCTCTCGTGGTTCCGCTTCAGGTACGAGCGGACCTTGTCACCGATCTTCACAATGTCTCGGTTCCCGCGAAACCGGATGGGTCCGCGTACTCGGTCGAAGAAGTCCAACGCGCGATCATCGGGGGCGTGCAGAAACGGGGGTGGACGGCGAAATTGGAAGGGGACGGGAAAATTATCGCGCGCATTCTTGTGCGCTCCAGGCACTATGCCGAAGTCGAGATCACGTTTACCGCGGCCGCCTATTCGATCACATATCGCGACAGCAGGGAGCTCGACTACGACAAGGAGACACGGGACATTCATGGCAATTACAATAAATGGGTCAAGATTCTCTCGAACACCATTCAGCAAGAATTCGGTCTGATGTAGCCCTCTCTAGCCGCGCATAAGTACACAGTGATGAACGAGCCCTCCGCACTCATCAGCACCTTCCTGCGCACCGCCCAGGCCCACCCAGAGGGATTCTTTCTCGATGGTGAACAGCGGATCACGTATCGAAGCGCGGCGGAGCGGGTCGCCGAACAGGTGCACCAGTTCCGTGGTGCGGCCAACGACTCGCCCGTGGTCATCCAAGGACCGAACACGGCGGCATGGGTGCTGAGTTTCTTGGCCGCCCGCGCCGCCGGACTCGTCGTCATTCCGGTCTCTCCAGACGCCCCACCAGACCAATGGCGCGCACTCGGCGAACTGGTCGGCCCTTTCTATCTCTTTGACGTGACCCAACGGACGGGCGAATTGCGTCATGCCGATGGCCCACGCCGACCGTTCCCACGTTCGGTGGGGTTCGGTTTGCTCACCTCGGGTTCGACTGGGTTACCGCGATTAGTCTTACGGTCGGATTGGAGTCTCATCACTGAAGGTGAACGCTATCTGCACGGGTTCAGTTTTGCTCCCGCCGACCGGATTGTGGTGGCCTTGCCGCTCTGTCATGCGTTTATCCTTGGGCTCGCACTTGGTGGAGCGGTAGTATCTGGGTGTACGTTGCATCTCGTTCCGCGGTTTACTCCACGAGGGACCCAACGAGTGCTCCGCGAAGGCCACGCGTCAATCCTCCCCCTGGTGCCCGCCACGGCTCGGCTCTTGTGTGACGCTTTTCTCGACGACGGACCAGCGCCACGGGCAGTGCGTCAGATCATTATTGGTGCTGGTCCAGTATCACCGGAGTTGGAACAGGCGGTGATCGCACGACTCGGTCACGTGCCAGCTCGCAATTATGGCAGCTCGGAAACCGGAGCAACGCTGGGCACCACGGGACAAACGGTGCGCGACGGCGTGACGGGAGCAGCATTACCAGGTGTCGAAGCGGTGATTATGGGAGAAGAGCGTCCGGGGTCGTTATTCGTGCGCATGGAGGCGCCGTTCCTCGGCTATCTGTCGGCGGACACGATTGATGCTAGCCGTGTCAGTCCGGACGGATGGTACTCCACTGGTGATTTCGCGATCCAAGATGAAGAAGGATGGATATCCATTACCGGGCGGATTGGCGAAGGGCTCCGTCGTGGTGGGCGCTTCATCCACCCCGCTGAAGTTGAACACGCGATGCGCGGTCATCCAGACGTGGCCGATGTGGTCATCATTGGCAGGCGTGACGCTCATGGTGAGGACGTGATCGAGGCGCATATTGAAACGGGGACGGAGGTCTTCCCCTCGCTCGATTCCTTACGGCAGCACGCGGCGCGATTGCTGGAGTCCTATAAAATTCCAACGGTCTGGCGGTTGCATGCACGATTCCCCCGCACCAGCGGGGGCAAACCTGACCGCGCACGTCTGAGTGGGGAGTAAACAGATGCAAGAGATCAAGGCCACGCTGCGCGAGATACTGGTCTCAACCCTTCGCCTGTCGATTGATCCCGCGCACGTTGGCGAGAGCGATCTGGTCGCACGATTGGGCGTTGATTCCATTGGCTTCATGGAAGTCATCACCCAGGTGGAGCATCGGTTTCAGATCACGGTTGACGAAGAGGATCTCACTCCCTCATTAGTCAATTCGCTCGACACGTTGGCCCTGTACATCGCAAAGAAAAAGGAATTGCGGTGAGATGTCGCCCCTTGCAAGCGCGGTGGGGTGTATCGGTGAGATGCAGGTGCTTGAACAGACTGGCATAAAGGCATGGACCGAGGCTGGTAGGGAAGTCGTCGTCGCCCCGCAACTCATGGCCCCGTGTGGCTGCGCGGTTGTCCATGCAACCAAAACAAGTGTTCTTCTAGGGTGCTGTCACCAACCTCAATATGAGGCACGGTGTGAAGGTGCGTCCGATCCGTCTGGAGCACCTGTTCGTCCTCGGTGTAGATTTCCTAACGCACGCCATTGAGACAGATAAAGACGAGATCAACCCGGTCCATCAGCCACTGGTGAAGCGTTTTCTTTTCCGATGCCTGCCAGAAGTCCGCTTTGAACGAGGTCAGACTTGAGATGGGGGCGCGGAGTCTGTAGAAGTCACACCAGTCATCA
>JABFSC010000476.1 GCA_013140885.1 Deltaproteobacteria bacterium
GTATTGGCCCCAGTTAGCACCGCTGTGAAAGCCATGTCAAGGTTGCGCGCGCGGAGAGGTGCGCGCATCACGCGAAAAGAAGGAGGAGCGAACAATGGATATGGGTCTGAGTGGCAAGAAGGCAATCGTGACCGGTGGCAGCCGTGGGATCGGTCGCGCCATCACGGAACTGTTATTGAGCGAAGGCGTCAGCGTGGGCATTTGCGCGCGCAAGGCGGAGGGGCTCCAACAAGCGGCGGACGAATTGCGCGCGAAGGGCGGTACGGTCTTCGCCAAGGCGGTCGATGTCAGCAATGGGACCGAGTACAAAAGCTTTATCACTGAAGCGGCGCAAGCGCTTGGTGGGCTCGACATTTTTGTCCACAACGTCAGCGCGATGGTTGGGCTTGATGAGAAAGGCTGGGAGCGGAGTTTTCAGATCGACATGATGGGCGCGGTGCGTGGTGTGGAAGCCGCGCAGCCGTTTCTGGAAAAGTCACAAGCCGGGAGTATCATTTTTATTGGTACCACCGCCGCCGTGGAGAGTTTTGGCCCACCCAACTCGTATAGCGCGATCAAGGCGGGCCTCGTGGCCTATACCAATGATCTTGGGCAAGCGTTGGCTCCCAAAGGGATTCGGGTGAATACCGTTTCTCCGGGGTCGATTTTTTTCCCAGGGGGTGCGTGGGACCGCGTGCAAAAGAATATGCCCGACTATTTCGAGAAGGTGCGCCGGTCGATTCCGTTTGGCCGTTATGGCACGCCGGAGGAAGTCGCGCGCGTGGTGGTGTTCACCGCGAGTCCCGCCGCGAGTTGGGTCACGGGAACTCACATCATTGTCGATGGGGGGCAGCATAAAGGAGTGGATCTCTAAGGGAACGGTGCAGGGGTGATGACACACGAGGAGCCGGAGAGCATATCCGTTTCTTTCCGGCTCCGGGAATGGTGGAACGTTGCGCGGTTAGTCGATGGACACCACTGTGCAATCGGTTCGGTAGGCAATAACACCGCCGTTACCTACCAGGGTCCAGAAAACGCCCAATGTCTGTCCGCTGAATGGAATTAAATCGTCACGGCTGAACCCGGCCTGTCCATGCGCGGTCCCTTGCTTATTCGTCGAGAGCAGGGTTGTCGGGATAGAAAGAGCCGAGTCCCCCGCGCACGCAAGATCCGCAAATGCCTCGATCACTACTTGATACGTGGTATTCGCCGCCGCGCCGTTGATCATGTACCGCTCCAGGGCTCCGTTTACTGGGCCATTGGGGTGGATATTGACGACCTGGCCGCTACGGAGCTTTGGATGTCCAGCGGCTTGACCAGCCGCCGTGCGCCAGAAATCCAAACGCTCTGAGTGGTATGTTTGGTCCGCCAGGGCGTGAGGAACCTGTAGTAAGGACAGAACCACGGTTCCAACCAGAGACAGAATAAATCGACGCTTCATAAGCGTTCCTCCTTGTAGGGATAAGATGATGCCGATGCCTATGTCACACTCTTCTCCAGGTTGTCAAATATTTTTCATGGTTCCTTTTCTTCGCCAGTCCCGGTCACACCACAGCTTGAGGTGGCAAAAGAGGAGGGGGTCAAGGCGCGTGGTGTTACAGCGACCAACGCCCACAAGATATGACCTGGTTCGACCAGCAGTCCGACGGGACGTGGCCGAACCAGGTGAGTGAACGCCGCTGTTGTGAGGAGAGCTGCGTTCGTTGTTAGCGGCTTATGCCTGGCCCGGAGAACGGGGCTTCGATGAGGGAGAACGCAAGAATTTTCCACGCGCCCTTTTCGTTGCGAAACGTATAGGTCGCGCGCAGTTTTTCCAAGACCGAGCCATCTTTCTTGTAGCGGGTCACATCGGCCACCAATTGGGCCAAGGACTTGGAGTATGGCCATGTTTGGAGGCGATCAATCTCACTACGGCCCCAATTGCTTTTCTCCAAAGCCGCCGCCATCCCTTGGTAGACACGGTGGTGGTCTGCTTCCGTATTGACGACCACCATGCCTTGTTCGCCGCTCAGCATGGTATGCGGGTGGGCATAACAGCCCACGAATCCCGCCGCATCGCTACGATTGAACACCTCAATATAGTGACGATAGGCATCTTCGATTTCGCGTATGATCGCATTCGCATCGGACATGGGCACCTCCAGTTCGTGAATTTCCGCATTTATTTCAAGGGCGAGAAGTTGGCCGGCGTCATGATCTTGTTGTACTGACTGACAATCATGGCTTGGGCCTTGGGCCGAAAGGCTTGGAGTTGCGGGTCCTCGCCTTGCGCTTGGCGCGCCCGTGCCCGATGGTTCATATCCTCGTAGGCCCAGATGTGCACCACCTCGTTGAGCGGACCAACCTCCGTGGACCACCAGCCCACGAGCTTGGAGTATTTGCTGATGACCGGGAGCGCTTCTTTCTCGATCAACGCTTGAAACTCCGGCACCTTGCCCGGCTGTAATGTATACACACGCATTTCGTACACCATGATGAAACCCTCCTTATTGGTTTGTATCCTGTTGTTGATGGCTCGCTTCACTCCTCCTCATCATCCGGCATGTCCCAGCCTCCAGGCACGAAGGACCGCATGCGCGATCCTGACGCGGCGCGCGCGAGCCAAGCCGCTTTGCGGTCAATTCGCACCTTGCTGAGGGTGCCTTTGTCGATTAACAGCGCTTCGAGCGCCGTGAGCCACTGTTCGTAATAAGTCGGTTGCGTCTCCGGCGGAAGCTGTTTGCTGTCCGTATCCGCGATCACCGCGATCAAATGGCCCTGGAAATCACTCCACGGATATAGACCACCCTCACACAACGCGACCGCCATCGCGAAGGCTTCCCCTTCCCACGGCGCGTGAAAAATCAGCTCACCACTTTTGCGTGGCAGCGCGGTCGCACCTTCCATGTCCGCGACACGCCGCTCCGCCGTGGTGTTTGGCGCGCGTGTGTCGAGTTGTACTCGCGCCACGCCGATCATCGCATCACGAGTGACCAATGCCGCGAGTTCGGCTTCGTTCATGTGCTCGGTGCCCGTGGGACGTTCGGGCAGAACCATATAGCGAGTAGCGGCGCTACTATTCCAGACGTAAATCTCAACGGACTTGTCCACCTCTAGCCCAAACTCGCGCAACACCTCGCGCGGTTTGCCACCAATGCGTGAACGATAAGACGGGCTCTTGTACCAAAACGGCGGCAAGCCGAGCACCGGCCAGGGATAACAGGAGCACAGAACACAGGCGACCACGTTATGCACGCTGGGTGTGTTTTCCACGACCGCCAGGTGCTCGCCTTGGAGTCCGCCAAAGCTTAACTCGGCGATGGCGGCGGTGCCATCCGCGAGAAGGCGTTCTTTATACGCCGGGTCCACCCACGCGCGGGCCACCACCCGTGCGCCGTTGAGCGGACCAAGATCGTTCTCGTAAGCATTGAGGACCGCGTCGAGACTGTCAGGCGTGACCAACTCCTTTTCCAGCAAGAGCGATTCAATCGCTTTGGTGCGGATTTCACGCAGTCGGTTTTCCGAAGGCGTCAACTGTCGCGGTGGGGTCGTGACCGACTCCGCGTCATGGTGCGCGTGAGTGGCGTGGTCGGAGTGATCGTGGGTGCTCATTGTCCGTATGCCCCAAAGAAATCCTCGATCTGCCCAATGACGAAATCCGGGCGCTCTTCCGCGACAAAATGGCCACAGCGTTCAACGGTACCACCGTGTACATTGTTCGCGACCTTTTTCCACAACGGTGTCACATCCCCCATGAAGCGATCTCCACCCCAGGCACGCACGGGCATCTGCAGCTTCGCCGTGCAGTTCGTGAAGTTGGTGACATCTTCTTCAAGGGCCGCGCGATAATAGTGAAACCCCGCGCGTAGCGCCCCAGGCTGTGAATAAGCGCGCACGTACTCGGCCATTTCTTCACGACTGAAAAGCGCGGGATTGTAACACGCCACGCTACACATCCGGCTGATATAGAGGTCCTCCTGTCCACGAACCAACATCTCGGCCATGTCCGGCGAGCCGCCTTGGAAGAAGACGTGCCACAAGCGACGGATGCCGCGCAGATCAATCGCTTCTCCTTCGCGGGCTAACCCTGGAGTCGATTCAAGAATCAGTAATCGTTCGACTAACTCCGGGTGATCGTAGGCGAGATAATAGGCGACGGTCCCACCCCAGTCGTGGCCAACCAGTCCAATTTTTTCATGGCCAAGGGTTTTGAGCAGTTGAAAGACATCCGAGGCGAGGGTGCGTTTATCGTAGCCAGTGAGTGGCCGTTCGCTGTCACCCAATCCCCGCAGGTCCGGGGCGATGATGGTGAAGCGATCCGCTAGCGCTGGGATGATTTTTCGCCATTCGTACCAGGTCTGCGGCCAGCCGTGCAAAAACACGAGGGGATACCCAGACCCAGCCACGACATAGTGCATGAGAAATCCGTTGACTCGGGTGGTGTGATGCGTCCAGGGGGTGGTCATGGGTGCTACTCCTCTCACTCGATTCACTCAGTGTGTGGAAGACGGAACTGGTTGTGGCATGGTCTGAGGCATGGGCGTCTCTTCCTCAAGTGGATCGGGAATCACCAAGAAATAGAGCACCAGAAACGCCAGCAACGCCACGCCAGACGCGGCCAAGAGCGGCAGCGCCCAATTGCCATCGGAACTGGACACGAGAAAGCCCGCGCTCAACGGTCCCAGAATACCGGCGAAATTGCCCGCGCAGTTCATCACGCCAGAGATCACGCCCACCTGATTGGGGCTCAATTCCCGTGGGATCGACCAGAAGCCACCACCCGCGGCATTGGCGAGGAAAAGGTAGAGCGTGAGACAAGCGATGGAGACACCGGCCCACGGCACGAGCGCGGCGGCGATCAGAAATGGCACCGCCGCCGCGATGCACAGGGCTGGTCCTTGAGCCCGCGCGAACCGGGAGCTGAACCCGGACCGTAACAACGTGTCGGACAAGATGCCGCCGCAAATAAGCCCGGCGAAACTCGCGAAGGTAGGAATCATGCCAATCCAGCCCATGGATTGCATGGAGAAACCGCGCCCTTTGACCATGTACGTGGGCATCCAAAACACGATCATCCACAAGCCGTAGACGAGGCAGAGATACGCCAACGAGAGGAACAACACCGGCGGCTGCTTGAGAATGCTCAAGAAGGACGGAGGCGTAGCGGACCGTGGCGTCAGTCCGGCTTCAATATGGTGGAGTTCTTCCGCGGTCATCTTGGGATGCTCGGCGGGCGTATTAGTGGCGTACCACAGCCACACGATAAGCCACAGCACACCAAGCGCGGCGTTGAAGTAAAACGCCGCGTGCCACGAAAACGTCACCACCAGCCACGTCGTGATCGGGTACGAGAGTGTCTGGCCAATGTAGACACCAGAAAGGCTACGGGTTTGCGCGCGGCTGAATTCAGCGCGCGGAATCCACCGCGAGTTGAGCGAGGCGTAGGCGGGAAAAGTGACGGACTCGAACAGTCCCACGCAAAAACGAATCGCCAACATCAGACCAAACGCGAGACCACCAAGTGGCGTGAGCGCGGTGAACAGTGAGAAGCCCACGCACGCCCAGGCGATGACCGACTTCGCTCCCCACCGGTCGGCGAAGATGCCACCGGGAATTTGTAGTATCCCATAGCCCAGAAGGAACGCGGAGAAGATCACGCCAAAGCGCGCTTCGTCCCAGCCCAACGCGACCATCATGGTGGGCGCGGCGACGGAAATGTTCACGCGATCGGCATAATTGATGGCGCTGCCGACCGCGAGCAGTCCCACTAATTTCTGGCGTACAGGCCAAGCCATGTGTCCCCTCCTTACGGCCTGGTGAACTGTGAGCGGGGCGAGTCTACCGCAAAGCGCCCCACGATGAACAGCCCCTTTCGTTGTGCCGAAAAATTTGCCAAGCTCGCCACCATTGCCGGGGTCACACATCAACCGCACGGCAGGCCGAGACAAAGGAGGGACTATGTCACAAACCGTATTGTTCAAGAACGCGCGCGTGATCGATGGGCTCAGCGATCAACCTCGTGCTGGGATGTCGATACTCGTCACGGGCGATCGCATTCGTCAAGTCACGCAAGGGGAGATCGCCGCTCCCCCGGATGCCCAAGTGATTGATGTCGGCGGGAAGACGATGATTCCGGGGCTGATCGACACGCATGTGCATTCGACATTGATGGACCGCGAGAGTTTACCACTCTTTCTCGCGGCGGGGGTCACCAGCGCGCGCGATGTCGGCGCGAAACTGGAAAAGGTGCAGGCGCTCAAGGCTGACATCGCCAGTGGCGCGCAGCTTGGGCCGCGGCTGTTTATCTGTGGACCGCTGCTGGATGGCGAGGAGTCCAGTTTCCCGCGCGGCCCGTTGACGGAGATGCTCCAGAGCATTCCCTCGGTGGATGACGTGCCACACACAATCGGCCATTTGCTGAATGCTGGAGTGGACGGCGTGAAGCTGTATTTCACTCTGCCGCCGGACACGGCCAAAGCGGTGATTCGCTACGTGGATAAGCGGGTGCCGATTACTGGCCATCTGGGATACACCCACTCACTTGAAGTGATTCAGGCGGGGATCGACGGATTGGAGCATGTGTGGATTTCCCCCTACAACGAGTTCTGCGCGCTCGACATGCAGTTTGGTCCCGGCAAGAAGGTGAGTTCGATGATGAACCGTCATTTCGCGCCGCTCACGTTCAAGGGCTGGGAAGAGGCGGACCTCCAGAGTCAAAAAGCGAAGACCTGGTTCGGGGCGATGGTGGAGAAACAGGTCAACATGGGCACGACCTTGGACCTGTTGTGGATATCGAAATGTGGGCAAGACGCGGCGATGAAAGACCCCGACCGTCGTTACGTTCCGCCGATGGCGCTTGGTCGCCAGCGCGCGCTCGCGGCGCATATCGGCGAGCGACCGGACTGGGACATCTTCCCTGGGTTTGATCCGGCGATTGGTTCCAAAGCACTGGAGAAGCATCAAGAAGTCACGCGCATCTTGCACGAGTCCGGTGGCCTCGTTGTTGGTGGCACGGATTGCGGTGGAATTTCGTACCCACCGCCGGGCTATGCGTTATGGCGAGAGATTGAGCTGATGGCGGAAGCGATTGGCACGATGGCGGCGTTCAAGGCGGTCACGTCGGTTGCCGCGCGCTATCTGCGTAAGCAGGATGACATCGGCAGCATCGCTCCGGGTCGATACGCGGACTTCTCGATCATCGATGGCGACCCGCTACGTAGCGTGCATGAACTGCGCAAGATCACCACGGTGTACCGTGGCGGCGTTGCGCTCAATCCACAGACGCTTTTGGCGACGGTGCCTACGCAGGGGCATTAGGAAGGGACGGGGGACCGGAGACGGGGGACCGGGGAAAAAAGAGACTTGGGACTTGAGACTTGTAGGAAAGGCATCTGGTCTTCCGTCGTCAGGCCCCAGTCCTCGGTCTCCGGTCCCCGGTCGGCCCTACCCAGGCATTTTCGTGAACTTCGGCAACTCCGGGTTCATATAGTCCCACGGCTGTGCGCTGTCCGTATAAATATCGCGCGCCGGGCGGACCCAACTGGGATCATCGACACTGCCAGCATAGAGCACGATGAAATTCGGGCGCGCGGAGTTGGTTAAGTACACTGGCGAGCCGCACCGCGCGCAGAACATGCGACGCATCGTACTGCCGCTATCGGCTTTCTTTTCATGGACGGACGGCGTGCCCGTTGTCAGACGAAAAGCGGATTCCGCCACGGCCACCGCTGTGAAGTAGGCCCCGCCAGTTGCATGTTGGCAGTCACGACAATGACAATTGCCCATGAACGACGGCTCAGTGCTACACGCATACCGAATCGCGCCACACGCGCACCCACCAGAAAATGATGTAGGCATACACTCTTGCTCCTTATTTGACGCTACTCACAAGATTTTCCATTTCCCAACTCTCAACTCTCAACTCTCAACTCTCGATAGGCGTATCCGCCAACCGTCCCCACTCATTCCACGAGCCGTCGTAGCTACGCACGCGCGGGTAGCCCAACAACTGTGTCAGCACGAACCAGGTATGCGCGGCGCGAATCCCCACCGCGCAATAAGTGATCGCGTCCTTCTCCGGCGTAATCCCCTTGCCGCGATACAAGGTTTCCAGCTCCGCCCGCGACTTGAAGGTGCCATTAGGATTCAGCGCGTCTTCATAGTAGAGATAGGTCGCGCCGGGAATATGACCAGCGCGTTCATTGTCCTTGGGCGGTTCCATCATGAACAATTCCCCGCGATATTCCTCGGGTCGGCGCGTATCAATCAACACGGTGCCGGGCGATCCGATGGCGGCACGAACGTTCGTCTGCGATGCCCGTGGCGTGAAGTCGGGAGATTGCGCGACATAGGTGCTTGGGGTGATCGTTGGTGCTTCGGTTGAGAGCGGGCGCCCTTCATCGCTCCATTTTTTGCGGTTCCCGTTCAGCACGCGGACATCGCGATGACCAAATATTTTGAGATACCAAAACATCCACGCGCCAAACGCGATAAAATCACCACCACAGGCCACGACGGTGGTATCGTTGGCGATCCCCGATCGCGCGCAGAGCGCTTCGACCGCGGATTTATCCATGATCGTGCGAAAATCGGGTTGGAGAATTGTTCCGACGACGTTCAAGAACAGTGCACCGGGGATGTGGCCGGCGTTATATGCCGTTGGGTTAATATCAACCTCAAGGATGCGGACTTTCGGATCATTGAGATGGTCGGCAACCCATTGGGTGTCAACCAGAACTTCGGGATGAGCGTAGGTGGTCATGGCTTTTCCTCTCTTTCAATAGAGTGGGCGAATATCATGTTTCTTTATCGAAATTGTCAAGGCGTGGACACACGCTTCCCACGAGATTGCTATGCACCGCGCGGCGCGGAAGGTATAACCTTACTGGGTAGTCTCTTTTGATGGCCTGGCTCTGTATGCAAAAGGAAAGATTCTCAAACATGACGAGCAGGAGGTTTTCCATGTCCTCATCTCTTCCAAGCGTTCGACGGACTAGGGAGAAGGTCCTGGATTTACAGTCCCCATCGGTCTTGCCTTGTCCTACCTGCGGTAGCATTTCAATGAAACGAGTACGCGGGGACTGCGCGCTTCAAGATGGCACGGTTGTCCCAGACCTGGAGCGACTCCAATGCCACCAATGTCGGGCGAATTTTTTTGATGATGCCGCCATGCGCGCGATTATCGACTTCCGCCAGCGTGCCTTTCCTCAAACGAGGAGGGACACCGCACCCCGGAAACGAAAATCTTCTACTCGCACGGCAGCATGAAGATTGCCCACCGGAACGAAAAAAGCACCGGGAAATCTGAAACGACCGGTCCACAAACAAAGGAAGATCGTGATGAAAAGCAAACATGCCATTGTGATTGGAGGAAGTATCGCCGGGTTGTGTGCCGGACGCGTATTGAGTGATTTCTTCGAGCATGTCACCGTGATCGACCGCGATACCTATCCGACTGGCGCGCAGGAACGGGCAGGGGTACCGCAAAGCCGCCACGTTCACGCGCTGTTGGCACGTGGGCGGCAAGAACTCGAACGGTTGTTTCCGGGCTTTGCTCGGCTGATGAGTGAACGTGGCGCCCAGGACCTAGACTTCGGATTGGACTTCGCCGCTTTACGTGTCACGGGGTGGGCTCATCGGGAGCCCGAAGGCTTCAAGCTGCTGTTCGCCAGTCGCACGCTGCTTGAGGCCACGGTGCGTGAACTCTTCCGCCAGCTCCCGAATGTCACCCTCCAGGAACGCGCGACGGTGACTGGTCTGCTTGCCACTCGCGAGACCAGCACCCTGCGCGTCACCGGCGCTCACGTCACGCCACTTGCTGCTGGAACTCCGAGTGACATGCCTGCGGATCTCATTGTTGACGCCAGTGGCCGCGCCTCGAAAGCCCCGGAATGGTTCCAATCACTCGGTCTCCAACCGCCGGAAGAGTCCATCGTCAATGGCCACGCGGGCTATAGCTCGCGCTGGTTTCAAGCGCCAGAGGCCGACCGGTGGCCACGTGAGTGGTGGTGGAAAGGGATCTGGATCGACATCAAGGAGCCGGACCACATGATGGCGGGGGTGTTGTTTCCCCTGGAACAGGGCCGGTGGATTGTCACCTTAGGTGGCATGGCCAAGCATTATCCGCCGACGGATGAAGAAGGATTCATGCACGCGCTCTCGACGTTGCGCAGCCCCATCCTCGCGGAAGCGGTGCGGTTGGCCACGCCGCTCTCGCCTGTATACAGTCACCGCGCCATGGCCAACCGCATGCGCCATTATGACCAGTGGCGTGAACGACTCGACGGGTTTATCGCCGTGGGGGACTCGGTGTGCGCGTTTAACCCGATATACGGCCAGGGCATGACAACGAGCGCGGTTTCCGCTTCCATTTTGGGGGATTGTTTACGCCAAGATGGGGTGACACATGCCGACTTCGCGCGGAGATTCTTTCAGGCGCAGGCAAAGTTTCAGGAGAATCCGTGGCGCTTGGCGACAGGGGCGGACTTTCGTTACCCAACAACCGAGGGTGTCCGCCCCCAAGGGTCACGACTCTTCGACCCATACATGAACGCGCTGTTCGCCGCATCCGCGCAAGATAGCGTTGTGCGACAGCGGCTGGTCGCGGTCATTCATATGCTCAAGACTCCGTCCGCGCTTTTTACGCCACCAATCGCGGGTCGCGTGGCATTGGCCACTGTGCGGACATGGCTGACCGGCACACAAGCTCCGCATCCGGCCATGCCGCCGGTGTTGATGCCCGTGGGTTAGTTCTCGGTCCTAGTGCCGTGTCTCGTAAGTTCGTTAGCAGGGCAACGGAAGAAAGACGCTCCACTATGGAGTGCGCCGCCAGCGGCGGCGCTTTGGCTGTGCTCGGCTCTGCCTGGCTCTCTACGCCGCACCCAGCCAAAGCGGTGTCACAGCCGCCGCGGTCCAAAGGAGAAGAACCGCTCGCAAATTTATGAGACACGGTACTAGGTCCTCAGTCCTGGGCCCTCAGTCCTGGGCCCTCAGTCCTCACTCCGGCGTAAACGACGGACTCCCCGTCTTCGCGGTTTGCCCGCCATCCGCGACGAACGCGGACCCAGTCACAAACGAAGCGAGATCAGACGCGAGGAACAAGACCACGTTGGCGATCTCTTCCGGCTTGCCCAGGCGACCCATCGGGATCGCTTCATTGAACTTCTCGGCAAACCCCGGCATCTCTAGCGCGGGAGCGAGCAGCGGCGTGTGAATCGCGCCGGGGCACACGCAATTGGCTCGGATACCCAGGCGGGCATATTCGATGGCCACGACGCGCGTGAGATTGATGACTCCGGCTTTGGCGGCATTGTAGGCGGCGATGCCATAATCGGCGTAGAGCCCAGAAATCGAGGCGGTATTGACGATGGCTCCACTGCCTTGCGCGCGCATCACTGGCAGTGCGCGTTTCATCGCCCGGAAGACCGCGGTCAGTCCAACATCAATGGTATGGGTCCACACATCGTCGGCCACATCCGCCATGCGGCCAGCGACTTGCGTGCTGGTCTGAGCGGCGGGCATGCCGAACGCATTGTTATGCAGGAAGTCGAGGCGCCCGAACGTGCTGGTCGTCCGCGAGAACATCATGTCGAGGTCCGCCGTTTTGGTCACGTCGGCGACGAGTGCCAGAGCCTTGCCACCAGCGGCGGTAATTTCAGCGGCGACCTTGTGCGCGTTCTCGCCA
>JABFSC010000557.1 GCA_013140885.1 Deltaproteobacteria bacterium
ACCTATAATTTTCCACAATCCCGCATCACGGATCACCGCATCAACTTGACGCTGTACACACTCGACCGGGTGCTGGATGGCGAACTCGACCCAGTCGTTGACGCGCTCAATACGTCGCATCAAGCGGAGATGCTCAGCTAATTGGGCTTTGGGATTTGGGATTTGGGATTCTGAGTGGAGAACGCTCCACGTGCCAACCCTCGCATTGAGCGACATTCCTTCATTCCGGCATGTATGCCCAATCTTCCTCCTCCAGCCAATGCCACTCTCGCCCAGATACTCACCTGGGCCGAATTCGAACTTGCCGCATTGCACCTTCAGAGCCCTCGGCTTGATGCCGAGGTCCTCCTTGTCCATAGTCTCGGTCTCAATCGCGCCGGGCTTTATGCTCGGCTTCATACTGTCTTATCTCCATCTCAGATTGCGGTGTTTCAACAACTACTCCACCGCCGACTCCAGCATGAGCCAGTGCAGTACATTACTGGCGTACAAGAGTTCTGGTCACTTGAATTTACGCTCACGCCAGCCGTACTGATTCCCCGCCCAGAAACAGAGCTAGTGGTTGAAACAGTCCTCCGCCTCCTATCCCAAATCCCAAATCCCAAATCCCAAATCCGCGTCCTGGATGTTGGCACCGGTAGCGGCTGCATCGCCATTGCCCTCGCTACTGAACTACCCACGGCTGAAATCTGGGCAACCGATATTTCCGCGGAGGCGCTCGCCGTAGCCGAAGCCAATGCCCAGCGCCACCAGGTCCACCACCGGATTCGTTTTCTTCAAGGGAGTGTATTCGCTCCGCTTGCCAACCGTTCGCAAGGCTTTGATGTCATTGTCTCGAACCCACCCTACATCGCGCGCGACGACCTGCTCACCTTGCAACCCGAAGTCCGAGACTGGGAGCCTCGACACGCCCTTGATGGCGGGAACGACGGGCTCGATTTTTACCGCCAGTTGCTGAACGAAGCCCCTGGGCACCTCACTCCTAACGGCTGGCTCGTACTGGAAATTGGTCACGGACAGGAGGTTGTCCTTATGCCCATGATTAAAGGACATAGGGAGTTCGCCGATGATTTCCGCGTCTCTGACTACGAGGGGCGTGGGCGGGTGATCGCGGCTCGGAAACGGTGAATTCCGAAGCCAATCCACGAAGACAAGGGGCTTTTCGGGAAATTTGGCAATGTCCGAAAAATAGGGTACATTGTCGCCTCACAAGTAGTCCTTCCGAATTTTTTCGACCGACATCGTTCACACCTTCCGCCTGAGTTGGGGGTTTTCGTCATTCGTCGCGGGAGACACGAAAGTGCTTGACAAAAAGAACGTCGGAGTGAGAGCCGTTACGTTCATGAGGAAAGAGTCACTATGGATAAGATCGTTGTACGGGGTGGGGTTCCTTTACGAGGTGAGGTGACCGTCAGTGGTGCGAAGAACGCCGCGCTGCCATTACTCTTTGCTTCCCTATTGACCCAAGACGAATGTCGGCTACGCCGGGTTCCGCGGCTCATGGATATTCGTACCGCTGTTCGCCTACTGCATGAACTCGGTGCTCAAAGTGAATGGCTCAGTGACGATGAGATCGTGGTCTCTCCGCACACCGTCCACCAATGCGAAGCGCCGTATGAACTCGTCAAAACCATGCGCGCGTCGTTCCTGGTGCTGGGTCCACTGCTAGCGCGCTTTGGTCGCGCGCGCGTCTCCACTCCAGGCGGATGCGCGATTGGCACGCGCCCGGTTAATATCCATCTTGATGCCCTGCAACAGCTCGGCGCGACGATCCGCCAGCAACAAGGCTATGTCGAAGCCGAGGCCAAACGGCTGCGCGGGGCGCATATTGTCTTCGAGTTTCCTTCCGTAGGCGCGACCGAAAACATCCTCATGGCCGCCACCCTCGCCGAAGGAACCACGGTCATTGAGAACGCCGCGTGCGAACCAGAGATTGAAGACCTGGCCACCATGCTCACCGCGATGGGCGCGCGCATCGGTGGCGCGGGCACCCCAACGATCACTATTGAAGGAGTCACGTCCCTCCACGGGGTCACGCATGAAGTCGTTGCCGACCGCGTCGAAGCCGGGACCTTTCTGATAGCGGGAGCCATCACGGGTGGACGCGTCTTTGTCCGTGGCGCACGCGCCAATCACTTACGCGCCTTTCTTGAAAAACTCCAAGACGCGGGCGTCCTGATTGTTGAACGAGAGGATGGTATCGAAGCCTCGTGCCAAAGCCGCCCCTCCAGTGTTGACGTGATCACCTGGCCCTACCCCGGCTTTCCCACCGATCTGCAAGCGCAAATGATGGCACTGCTGACACTAGGGGATGGCCGCAGTCTGATTACCGAAACTGTCTTCGAGAACCGCTTCATGCACGCGCAAGAACTCGCGCGCCTTGGAGCCAATATCCTGACACGAGGCAACACGGCGGCTGTGAGCGGTGTCGCGTTTCTCAGTGGTGCACCAGTCATGGCGACGGACTTACGCGCCAGCGTGTCACTCATTCTCGCTGGGCTAGCCGCGCAGGGAGTTACCGAAGTCTCGCGGGTCTATCATCTCGACCGTGGGTACGAGCGCATCGAAGAGAAACTCTCGCGGCTCGGCGCGGACATTCGTAGAGTCAAAGAGTGAAAAAGACTCTGGGATTTGGGATTTAGGCGTTGGGATTTGGAGTGTCTTTCCCAGAGCCCAAATCCCAGAGCCCAAATCCCAAATCCTAAGTCCCCAAGAGTCCCTTATGATTGTCCCCTTACTCAAAACCACCGACCCCACCTATCAACGACGGCTCCAGCGGTTACTGACACGCGGCGAAACAGCGGGCGCTGAAGTCGAAACGCGCGTGCGGGATATTCTCCAGCAGGTGCAAAAGACCGGCGACCGCGCGCTGTGCGCCTATACCAAACAATTTGATCGCGTCCAGCTCACACCCGCTACTTTACACATCACCAAAGCCGAGATGGCCGATGCGCTGAAGACCCTCCCGCGTGCCGACCGAGCCGCATTACAAACCGCGGCCAAACGCATCGCCACCTTCCACAAGAAACAACAACAGCACTCGTGGTCCTATCGTGACCCACTCGGCGTCACGCTGGGGCAACGGATCACGCCGCTGGAACGAGCGGGCGTGTATGTCCCAGGTGGAAAAGCTGCCTATCCTTCTTCCGTGCTCATGAATGTGATCCCCGCCAAAGTCGCGGGCGTCAAAGAGATCATTGTCGTGTCGCCGCCCTCGCCACAGGGGTATCACCCCAAGGGGTATCATCCCGCCATTCTCGCCGCCGCCGCGCTGGCTGGCGCGGATGCCTTCTTTCGTGTGGGTGGAGCCCAAGCGGTGGCCGCCCTCGCCTACGGCACGAAAACCATTCCCCGCGTCGATAAAATCGTCGGCCCCGGCAACATTTACGTGGCGACCGCCAAACGTCTCGTCTTTGGGCAAGTGGATATTGATATGGTCGCGGGGCCGAGCGAGATTCTCGTCATTGCCGATGACAGCGCTTCGCCCGACTACGTCGCGGCGGACATGCTGTCACAAGCCGAGCATGACGAACTCGCCGCGCCGCTCTGTCTCACGACCTCGGAGCAGCTCGCGACCGCGGTTGTGCACGCACTCACCGAACAACTGAAGACACTGTCTCGTCGCGCCATCGCTC
>JABFSC010000020.1 GCA_013140885.1 Deltaproteobacteria bacterium
GGCATTGTCAACTTGAATGTTTTGGTCTTAGGCGCGGTTGGCGACCGTCCGCTTGAGGAGATCGCGGCTGTTGATCCGACGCTTCATGTTATTGATGGGCGTGGCGTGTTCGAGGTGGAATATGCGCGTGCGACAAGATAAGTCGCCCCAAAGGAGTGGTGGTTTTGAGACCACCGTGGCTAGTGTCTAAGCCAATCCCCAATTCGTGCGGGCGTCATCAGTAATGAAGGGGTCCGAAGCCACGAATGAAATCCAAGGTGAATCCTAACCATCAGGAGACATCGGGTGAGGGGAAGATTGGACGGGTGAATGCAAATGAATCTTCGATGAGGATTCGTCATACACAACATCGACACGATGGGTGAAAAACGATGAAAAGGGTAACCATAAGAAATAGAGGCGCGCGCATGCCTCTACAAAGAATTGGAATGTCCATGACACTACCAATGAAGACACCTTATACCCCGGAGTATAGAAGACACCCAACTCCAATTGCATCTCCAAGGAGCGAAACTTGATAACCCCAATGAGGTCCAGGCGATCCCTGGTAAGCCAACCGCAAGGAAGGAAGAACTCCTCAGTGGGAATAGGAAAGTCCAAGAAGCGAATGCCAGCAGCCGAAAGGCAACGGGAACACATAACCGGCTGGATAGGGAAGTTTTCCCGCCCGAAAGGGAGCTGACGTGGACATGGTGAACCACCCAAAGACCGTAGTAAAGGCAACGAGTTAAAAGGAAAAGTTAGATGCCAAAAGCAAACGGACCTTTTAGGCCAACCGATTGGACGACTGTCAACTGGCAGAAAAACTATCGGATGGTGAGAAACCTGAGACAGCGAATCTTTCGGGCAACACAAGAGAAGAACTGGAATACAGTTCATTCTCTCCAGAAGCTCATGTTGCGTTGTAAATCGAACAGACTTGATAGTGTGAGACGAGTAACGCAAGTGAATGCAGGTAAGAATACGGCTGGAGTAGACAAGATAGTTATCAAGACCCCGGAAGCCAGAGGAAACCTAGTCGATTACCTCGCTAGCTTTCACCCCTGGCGGGCCAAACCAGCCAAGCGAGTGTACATACCGAAGTCAGGTGGCAATCTGCGTCCGCTCGGAATACCCACGATTACTGATAGGTGCCTCCAAGCTATGGTGAAAAACGCCCTAGAGCCGAGCTGGGAGTCGAGATTCGAGGCCAGTAGTTATGGGTTTCGACCAGGACGAGGATGTCATGATGCCATCGCAAATATCTACACCCTTGCTAATCCTAAGAACCTTAAAAAGTGGGTGGTAGATGCTGACATCAAAGGGTGCTTCGACAACATCGACCACGAATTTCTGCTCAAGACCATTGGCCCAGTCCCAGGACGAGAACTGATTAAGCAATGGTTAAAAGCAGGATACGTGGACAAGCAGGTCTTTTACGAAACCGAAGCGGGCACGCCGCAAGGTGGCGTAATCAGCCCCCTACTGGCAAACATGGCTTTGCACGGCATGGATAGCTTCCTAAGTAAAGAGATAATAAAAAAAGGAAGAAACATCCATGATACCCGTGCGATGGTACGATACGCAGACGACTTTGTAGTCTTTTGCGAAAGCAAGGAAGACGCTGAACAGGCAAAGAAAAATCTAACCAGATGGCTAGACAAACGGGGACTCTCGCTCTCCAACGAGAAGACTCGCATTGTCCACCTGACAGAAGGGTTCGACTTCCTGGGATTCAACATCCGTCACTACAAAGATGCCCGGACAAAAACGGGTCACAAGCTGCTCATCAAACCAAGCAAGAAATCGGAACAGAAAATACGGGATAGACTACGAGACGAATGGATCAC
The DNA here is from genome assembly GCA_013140885.1 of Deltaproteobacteria bacterium. Taxonomy (GTDB): domain Bacteria; phylum Desulfobacterota; class Binatia; order Bin18; family Bin18; genus JABFSC01. The sequence continues at coordinate 1,830 of JABFSC010000020.1, forward strand.
ACTCCAAGGATCAAACGTCGGCGCAGTGACAAAAAAGCTCAACCCGATTATTCGAGGGTGGGCCAACTATTTCCGTAGTGGCGTATCAAGCGCGATCTTCAGTAAGTTGGATAGCTGGATGTTCCATAGGGAAAAACGGTATGCCAACCGCGCACACCCAACCAAACCAGGATACTGGAAGAAGAAGAAATACTGGGGGCGGCTGAATCCAAGTAGAAAAGATAACTGGGTATTTGGCGACAAAAACACAGGAATCGTACTACAAAAGTTTGCATGGTTTCCCATTGAGAGACATGTCATGGTCAAGGGCGAATCTTCCCCGGACGATCCACGTCTGACGGAATACTGGGCAAAGAGGAACGCTGAGAAAAGAAAAGACCTCGCTCCCAGTTTACAGAAAGTTGCTCAAAACCAGAAATGTGTCTGTCCAGTATGCAGAGAAAGCCTCTTTAACGGGGAAGAACTACATACGCACCATGTAATACCAAAAAGCCAGGGTGGAAAAGATACGTACACAAATCTGAAATTGGTACACTTGTATTGTCATCAGCAAGTCACAAAACATGATCCACTGGTGTGAAGCACGTGGTTTGCTTGAGCCGTGTGAGGTGAAAGTCTCACGCACGGTTCTGAGGGGAGGGGGTGGCGGTAACGTCGCCTCCTTACCCGACAAACGTGGCCAGAGGAAACCGTGCGCCGCTATGTACCCCAGACGCTAGTAACGCAAAGCACGACCACGCGCGTGGAACGTGATGCCCTGTTCGCTAGCGCGGATATTATCTGTATGCGATTCCCGTTTCCCCTGGACCTGCGAGCGCGCTGCCCACGCCTCATTCGGGCCTGACCTCTTGACGATGAATGTCAGTGTGCTAGGGGAGCGGAAGACGATGTGCCGGATTGTCGGTTGGGAGGGGAGATCCACCAAATATCACGAATGGAGGGCGCTCACCGTCATGCGGAGTCAGCAACCACCGTCCTATGCCTCCTGTTCAGACGAGCGACCGCGATTGACAAACACGGTGCCTTCCATCCGTTTCTTGCCTTTTCACAACACACCATAAAGGAGGGTGAGTTATGGCAACGTATCGGATCATCTCAGCGGATTCTCACTTTGTAGAACCGCCCACCATGTGGGCGGAGCGGGTGGATAAACAATTCCGCGATCGTGCCCCACACACGGTCCGCAACGTGCAGGGGCGGGAGGGCGAGTTTTTCGTCTGCGAGAACATCAGCCCGGTCCCCGTCACCGGATTTTTCGCCGCCGGCGTCCCCTCAGCGGACTTGCCGACGTACATCAAGAAAGGGTTCGAGGCCGCCCCCGCGAGCGTGTGGGACCCGGCGGCGCGCATCAAGGATCAAGACCTGGATGGGGTGCAAGCCGAGGTCATTTACACCTCGATGGGGATGCCACTCTACGGCCTTGATGACACGGCCCTCCGCGTCGCCTGTTTCCGGGCGTACAACGACTGGGCTGTTGAATACTGTAGTTATAACCCGAAACGCCTGCTGCCCCTCGGGTTGGTGACGCTCGAAGACATCCCTACTGGGGTCCAGGAACTGCAACGGATCGCGAACAAAGGCATGCGGGGAGCGATGATCTGGGCGGAACCTCCAGGCGATCGTCCCTATAGCCATCCCGATTATGACCCCTTCTGGGCGGCGGCGCAGGACCTCAATATGCCGCTGTCTCTGCACATCCTCACGGGTCGCAAGGGCACTGGAGTCGATTTCTTCAAGGATAACCTTGCCCTTCAGGTCTCGACTCTCCACCACGAAGTCGAGCGTACGCTCGACTTCGTGGTGGAG
>JABFSC010000651.1 GCA_013140885.1 Deltaproteobacteria bacterium
AAATTGGGCAGTGCAATCGATTTCTGCCAGTTCGTTCCAGTGAGATTCGCTTTACTGAAAGTGCCGCTGCCAACCTGCACCTCAACCTTATCAACTCCGGTGAGGGCATCCGTGACCGTGCCTTGCAGCAGCGCGATGTAGGGCGATGCGGCGCTATTGACCTCCGGTGGTGGGGTAATGGTCAAGACTGGAGCGGCACTATCTACTTGAATCGTGCTAGTGGTTTCTTCAATCGGGAGATTGCTCTGAGCAAAGAGTTGCGCAGTGATCGGGAGTGTAGTGGTTAAGCCTGTTTTGCTACTGGTGAAAGACCAGCTTACGGGGGTGGTGTTCCGGTTGAGCGTGGCACTCTCAAAGGCGCCAGTCGCGCCAATGCGGACTTTGACCGCGGTAATATCACCGTTTCGATTCTGCCCATTGACTCTGAAGTTGGCAGTGCCGGTTACTTGAATAGTGACGTTTGGGCCTTTGAGCATCGCCCCAGATTGGGGAGAAACGATAATCAGCTCTGTGATCACGTCATCTAACGGATCATCGGGAGTTGTGAATGCTCTGGCACGAATCGAGGGATTAGTATTGCTGCCTTTCATTTGTAGAGAGTTATCAGTTTTCATAGTGTTTCCTTTCTTGTTTGAGCGCTGCGATATTCCAAATTGTTATTGCTTGTGACATTTTCGGACAGGCGTAGGGTGGGTCGCGACCCACCCTACGTTACTTGCTGAACAGCATTCGACTATTAATTGACATTGGCTAGCGCAGCTAATGCGTTAACAGTCAAATTGGGTATCTCCTACGGGGTGAGGTGGAGCCTCGGCACATTGAGGTCCTTACTCAAGAAAGATGAGTTTTTGGCTTTCTCCCAAACGTTGAGTCTTTCTGGTTCTTGGAATGTATAGGTAGTCTTATCGCCAGTCCGTGAATGCTCGGACGAAAACGACCAACGGAGCCGGTGCGTCGCCTCGCCGCCTGCGAGATATATAAGCGTCTCGAATTCCTTGAGGCCGGTAATCTCATCTATGTCTGCCTTGTTGGTGAGTATTAAGTCCGCCAGGCCCTTTATTGAGGGCGCATCGAACATCTGTAGTGAGTCGCTAGTCCGGAAGTGAGATCGCCCGGGCAGGTATGATATAGAACCCGCATACCTGGCATCTACGTAGGTCTGCTTCGATATATCCGTCGAGAATTGAACTGGTTTGCCTTGGAGCGAGTGTCCCGGAATTGTTCCGGTTAACAGGGTTTCAGAGTTACCCTTCCAGGCCGACACTTGATTCGAGACGAACTGAACAAAGTCTGCCTGCCCCGCCCCAGGACCATATAGGCTGATGGACATTCCGTTTGTGAAGGTCTCGTTTCCTAGGATCAGCTCATCACTTTTTGTTATCACGAGGAGCAAGGGGTTTGCACACAAATGGTCGCAGATGAACTGCATGTTCTCCACAGTCCCTTGCTTGGTCACCATGAAGGATTGGCGCGTGTCAGGCGCAACTACATCGGGCAGAGCCACAGGCGCCTTTTTCTTTTCCGCTTCTGACGCGGACTCGACGACCTTTGGCGAGACTGCCGGCAAAGACGCGGGCTGCGACTGAGCGGGCTGGGATTTCGGGGGCTCGTCCTTGGACTGCGTCCCACTCGGGTCCACGAGCCGTAGCGGATTGCCTCGTACATAACGGTACAGGCTCAGACCATCCACCATCCCCGCCGGGTCGCAGCTCACCCATCGTGACAACCATGGTGCGTAGTAGCGCGCGCCGTGGTAGTACAAGCCGCTCTCCTCATCACGCTCTTTGCCGGTGTAGCGGTAGCGTTTCTTGGCAAAGCTGCCGAAGCTGGTCTCCCCATAAGGCGTGTATTCTTCACGGTTGATGAACCCACCGCTGGCATCGATGACGACGTGGCTGCTGCCGAGGTGATCGCCCAGATGGAACTTGACTGCTGGGGTGGTGTCGTCTGGGAATGGCAAGCCAACGCGAACGAGGGCAATCCGACTCTGGTCGTCCATGACGTGGAGGGTGTTGTTCTCTTGCACGGTACTGCCTTGAATCTTGCGGTGATGCTCGAAGACGCCATCGATGTAGGTCGTGACCTCAACCTGTCCGCCTTGTTTCCGCACCAGCTTTTTCACGCGCTGTCCCGCCGCATCGTACAGATACTGGGCATATAGGGACGGTTCGGCGTTACTGACCTGCGTGCGAAACACTTTCATGCGATCGCTCTGATCCCACTCGAAGTGACGTGAGGCAGTTTCGCGGGTCAGGTTGCCGTTGGCGTCGTAGGCGTAGTCATAGACGGTTTGGCCGATGGTGACCCTCGCCAGACGATTGCTGTTGGGAACCAGTGCGAGGTTACGTGTAAACTCACTACTGGTTGCTTGATGCTGTAATTGCGTCAGGTTGCCTTCCGCATCGTAGTGATAGCGCTCGGTGTAGGCGCGGGTGCGCGTGAGGTCGGTGCTGCGTGGTCGGTCGCCCCAGGGGTCCTGCGGTGGCAGATCACACTCGCGCCCAGTCGCCGACAGCAGCCGATAAATCGGATCGTAGGTGAAGGTCCGGTCGAGGACATTCACACCGAGTGAAGTGTTCGGAATGCCGCTTTCCGGCGTGCGGTCGTGTATCGCTACGATGTTGCCGGCCAAGTCATACCTGTAGGCAAAGTCCTGCAACGGTGCGCCGGTTGGATGGTACGTGAGTGTATCAGTTTTAATGTAGCGCTCGGTGCGCAGCCGTGTGAGGCGGAGGGTCTGTGGATCGGAAGCATAGCGCGTCATGACGCCGTTGCCATAGGCGATCAGTGTTCGCTGTCCTTTGGCATTGTAGGCGATGTGCTCGACGAAGGTTGCGCCATCGAGTGCGACGCGTTCTAAGACCCCGGCGCGGTTGTACTGGGGCCGCAGTGCTTTACGCTCACCGTCCACATCTTGCGGATAGCGCATCAACTTGATGCGATTCAGGCCGTCGTAGGTAATGGAAGTTCGATATGGGGTTGGGTCCAGCAGCTTGTTGGCCTGCTGCGGGAATGTCTCGCCAGTGAGTGGCTGCCAGTCTATACGAAAGGCTTGCACCTGCCAGTTATTGGCCGCAGCCGGTTCAAACACGCTGAGAATCCGCGTATCGCTAATGACCTGTCGTGTCTTCTCCAGGACATTGCCTTTGAAATCGTAGGCTTCGACGATGACCAGTCCGGCTTCGTCGTAATGCTGGCGCGGCTTACCGAGCGCATTGACGGAAGCCGCTTGCGATGGAGTCAACGGAGAATCCGGGCTGTCACCGTAGATCTGTCGCTGGCGCAGGGTGGTCGGACTGCTACTGTCATCCCGCGCCCACAGTCGAATTGGTCTGTGCAACACGTCGTACGCATGCAGCACCAATGCGCCTTTGCTGTCACGTCCCTCAACGGGGTTCCCCAGTGCATCCAGCACCGTGCGCCGAATCCCTGCGTCAATGTTTTCCACACGCATCGGATGCTTGGCGAGATCGTACAGGTGCGTGAATGCGACCCGGCCGAGTGCGTCGGTGACGGTGAGCAGGTTGCCCTGGATATCGTAAGTGGAAAGAGTGGTGAACCAGTCAGTGGCTGGATTGGTCCCGTTGCGCGCGACAGCTTGTACCGCGCGGCCAAGTGCATCGACCACGATGCTAGCTGGTGTGTTCCAGTGCGTCGGATCGCCACTGCCGTGCGTGCGCTGCGCGTTGTCATTCGCGTCGTAGGTGTAGGCTTCCCAAGGGGTGGGCGTGAAGTGTTCGGGATTCGTTAAGTCCTCCGGTGCCCCGAAGACAATGCGCTGCTCTGACCCATCGGGGTTGACGGTGCGGACCACTTGGCCGCGCGGGTCGTAGAACATTGTGGCCTTCTGGCCAAACTCAGCATCGGCTGGCGGTGCATAGTCGAAGCCAGTCGAGAAGAACGGTTCGTACTTCTCGACGACGCGTCCTTTGTTGTCGTAGATTTGCCCGCCGCTCACAATGACGCGCAGTGGGGCATTGGCGGCACGCTGCTGCCCGACCGCATCGCCAACCGGAAGCGACTGGTCAGCAGCTAGCCCAGCATCACCAAAGGTAGGATCGCCAAAGGTGAGATCTTCGGCTTGGGTCCGCGTCTGCAGCTGTCGCCCGAAACCATCGGAGTATTCGACGCTCTCGATGATCTCGTCCCGTTCCGGCAGAGGAATATCCGTCTCGTTGACATGGTGTACGCGCTTGATGGTACGGGCCGACACGGGTTGGCCGTGTTCGACAAAGGCGAAGAAATCGTAGACCAGGCGCGAACCGGGCACTTCCAATGTGTCGCCCTGGTTTTCACCGGCCTTGCCCATGACGGCGGTGCTGGCTGGCAAGCCCAGCGGGGTGAAGGTAGCGGCAGTGCGATTGCCGTTGGGGTCGATCACCTCACGCGGTTGCATGACGCGATAGTCATACACAGCTTTGGTGGTCAGGCCGACTGGATCTCTCACCTCGGTAGGGAAGAGATTGTAGGTGTCGTAACTGATGGTGGTGTCACGTCCCAGCGGATCGCGCGTTGCCAGCAGCAGCCCGCGTCCTTTGCCGTTCGGGTCATCTTGGCAGTCATAGTGCTGTCGCTCGGCGACTACGAAGTAGCCACGGGCATACTCGGAACTGACCCCGCCAGGTTGAAAAACGTATCCGGCCAAAGGTGGCAGGAGTTCACGGAACTCTTGTGGATACTCCGCCATCCACGCCGGGGCGCTTCCAGGTATCAGGTACGGTGGCATTTCGGGTGGCGTCTGTACTGTGCCGCCACTCTTGTACGCCTCGCGGAGGATATCCTCTGTAAGGACCAGACTTTCCGTGCGCGCCACCACGCCGTGGTCACCGAGTTGCCCGAACGGCAGCCCTTCGAAGGCCGGACCGTCGTAGAAGTTGAGCGTCTGGCCGATGATGCCGCGCGTGACCGATCCATCGAGAATGTTAGCGTGCAATGCAAAGACACTGGGCGAGCCATTGTTGAGAATTTCGTAACTCGTGGTGCGGGCCATCCGACCAATGAGGTAACGCTGAGCATTGTCGCGATGGGTGTAGTCTGTCACCGTATGCGTCGCCAGGTATAGGTCGCCAGGTGTCCCTGCCGCACGAAAATCGCGGCCACGAGGAACGGCAATGCCGATCTGCGAGCGTGGCTGGCCATACTCGTCATAGTTGTCGGTAAACGTGAACTGCGTCATGGGATCATTGCCACGCTCCCACTGCGTCGTGCGCTGGGCGAGGGCATGAGGAAAGAAGATACGTAGCCGCTCGCCCTCGGTCGGACTGGGCGGTGCTTCCTCACGTACCCCGAAGAGTGATTCGGTCACGGTGTATGGACGATCCTGTCGCTTGTCGCCATCCAAGGCGTAGAGTTCGGTGCGCAGCACGTTGCTGCGCAAGGTGCGCAGCGCATCGCGCCGGGCGGGACGTGGCAGCGCCTTGAGCATGTCACTTATGGCCTGCGGTCGCGTCAGCACCGATGGATCGCCGGGGAAAAATTCGTGGCTGAAGTCTGTCTCTTGCCAGTCCCCGGACTCGTTATCAACCGGACCCTGATGAAACCAGGTCTTGGTGAGTGTTGGCGGCGAGAAGGTTTGTAGAGGAACTGTTTGGAACCCCCCACCTTTATCCTCCCCCGCAAGGGGGGAGGAAACACGATTGTAATCTTCGAAGACTTCTGTATCGCGCTGGTCCACCCGCCCGAAGCCGCGAAACTCACGTTCATAGCCATCCCAATAGCCGTGGTGATAGCGGTACTCGGTGGTGAGTTTGCCGCTTGAGATCTCGTCGATAACTTCAACACGGGCTACGACCTGCACCGGGAACGGCAGCGGCGTCTGCCAACGCGTCTCCGGCCGCTTCTCGTCCTCCAGATAGAATTGGGTGGATGGGGCGTAGGCTACGCGAGTCACTGCACCCATCTGATTGTTCATCTCGTTTAGTAAATAGGGCTTGACCCCGCCGGTGAAGTCGAGAAAGAACATGCTGGTGCGTGAGAGGGCGTTGGCGTCCGCACTCCACAAAATCCCGCTGACGCCTGTGCCGAGCAGATCGACCAGGCGCACCGCATCCATGTCGGTTACCGGCGGTGTGCCTTTGATTTCGATCGGGTCACTCCAGCGATTGCCACTCTGATTGATCCACAGCGTGACCTTCGTATCGTCCACATAGACGAGGTCCGCCAGTCCATCGCCATCTACGTCTCCCACCAAGATACGCTTAGGATCATACCCATAGGGGAAACGCGGGTTGTTCTGCATCTTTACGCGCTTGCCCCAATCGCCGTGACCGAGGGATGGCCAATACTCAACACAACCGTCGTACACCAGGACGATGTCTTGCAGGCCATCGCTGGTCATGTCGCCGAATTTGACGCGCGAATCGGAGAAGTTGACATTGGGAAACTCCTCCAGCGCCCGACGCTCTACTCGACGCGTGCTCTTCCAGCCTTCCTGGGGATCGTTGAAGAAACACTCCAGACGACTTCCCGAGCGGATCGCGTCAGTGACGCCGTCTCCATCGAGGTCCACGAGCCTGACTTCTGGATCTTCGAGATTGAAGCTCGGCGCGACACGATAGCGTTGGAACGAACGGCGGTCCCACAGTCCATCGAAACGCATGGGGAAGTAACCAGACGTTGTGTCTGTCGTAACGAGCAGATCGACCCGACCGTCGCCGTTGGCGTCGATCAACTGCGTCCCGGGATCGGCAAGACGGAAGCCTGCTGGCGCATCCCGCATCTCGCGCGGCGCGTCGAATTTGCCGTCTCCCAGATTACGCCAGTAACGAACCGTTCCGTTCATTTCGAGGATGTCGGGTAGTCCATGACCGAAGAGGTCGGCTAGCTCCAGGTCTGGATTAGCCAGAGAGTGCGCGGGCAAATCTCTCCCTGGTAACGGAAAAAAGTCCCGCTTGGTCGGCTCAAACTGAGTGTAGCCGAACTCAAGTGGCGGGAGTTCTTCTTTCCGATCTCCATCATGACCAGTAACCCTGACCTGGCTTAGAGCCTATCCGAATAACTCTGCAACTCATTGAAACTGAATAGCGCAAATGGGTTTTTCGGATAGGCTCTTAGGAAGGAGACGCCGTTGGGCGACGGAGAAGGGTCGAGATAGACGAGCCGATAGGTGCGGACTAAGCGGTCTTGATCCGCGTGGGTGCGAATCTCAATGTGGGTACACCGCTTCCGGGTGCGGATCTCGAACCCCGAGCGGTACTCCGAGAAGGGGTCGGGGCGATCTTCATAGATAAACGTGACGGAGACGAGGAACTTGGTCTGACTGTTTTCCTGATAGTCAGCGTAGCGGATTTGTTTAAGATAGAGCTGGTCCCACTGGTGCGGCCCATCCTCGCCCCGGTCACGCTCGTACTCATACTCAATGCGGTTGCCGAAGGTGTCTACCGTTTGCGTCAGGTTCCAGGCGAACACCTTGGTGCGTTTGTCTGGACGGGGATCGGCAAGGGCGGCCGGGTCATGACCGGCGGTTCCTGGAGTGCCATAACAACTGGTGAGTCCGTCTTTGCTCCGCACTTCCCAGTAGTCGTTGTTGCTGTCGTGCCGGTGCTCAATCCGGGCGAAGAGTCCTTCGGTGCGAGGTCGATAGCGGGTCGTTCCGGTTGATCCTCCAGGGACAGGAACAAGGTCTTCGCTGCCTGAGAGGATGAAGATGTCCTTCGCATCATTGTACCGTGGGACACCTTGAGAAGTTTGACGGCTGACTCCGGGAACACTGGGGCCCCAGCCGAGCCCGAACGCTCCATTCCCACTCCCAGTGCTGTAACCCAGACTCAGTTGCGGTTGAAACCCGTTGCGACCAGGTGGCAGGGCGATTGGGACCGTGAAATTCCCAGTCCCAGTATGCAGGTCTGGCGAGAACTTCTCCCCGATCCCCTGCAGTGCACCGCCCCCTTTGGGGAGCGAGATCACTTGGCTTGATGTGCCTGATTTATTGCTCATTGACGCACCTCGAACTGGATTGAAACTGCTGAGGGCATCTCCAAAAACGAGAGACCCTTAGCACACGATGTTATGGTTTCTGACAGGGCCGTGGCGTAATGGGGAACGGCGGTGTTGTCAGATCGATAGATTTCAGGAACTCCACCAGTATCCGACGGAAGAAGGAGCCCCCTAATCGGTCCACTCCGTGAGTGCCGGCACTCCGATGTTTTTTGTTTTCCAACACACACTCCAGCGTCGCACACGCACCGTTATGGAGGTAGGGCGCGCTGGCGAAGACCGACACCAGTGACGGAATGTTGAAACCCAGTGCGCCGTTGGCCACCAGAATCGGTGCGTTGACTTGCGTCAGTCCGTTCGCTCTGACTTCATTGAACGCGTTCGGGTCGAAGGTTCCCACATCACAGAGGAAATTCTTGAGCTGCCCGTCTTGGACCTCCGCGACTGCCGGTGGCGGAATAAAGTCGACTCGGCTGCTCGTCCAGTTTGGTCCGCCGTGACACATCTGGCAGTTTGCTACCTGGAAGAGGATACGTCCGAAAGTGACGTTACCCTGATAGGACGAACTCCGCAGTGGAGAAATCGGTGCCCGGATGCCGAACGCGATATAGGCGGCGATGGCATCCAGGTCAGCATCGCGACCAGTCGTCGTTGTCGGAGTCAGATTGACCACGGCGTTGCCATCGCGAATCAATCCTTGTCCGCCAGAGACGTTGCGAATGTTGAGTTCGAAATCTTGGACCTCTTCACGAACGGCGGACCAGTTAAGGACACGTTGTTTGAAGCTGGGTAATAATGGTCCACCAAAGCCGTTCAGATGGTTGGTCCCCTGAGGATGCTCAAACGTGCTCTCCATCGAGACCGTTTGCCGCGGACCGTCGCCAAACATCCACGTCACGCCGTCGGTTAAGCCGTTGGGGTGACAGCCGTAACAGGAGCCCCACCCGAAATCCGACATCCGTCCTGCTGGAGGGGTGGCATTCTTCTGTTCCGCATCTGATCCTGTTCCTGCTGGTCCGGTAGCAGTGTTGAAAAGTTGGTGTCCCCGACGGATGATGTCTGCCAGTGAGTTGGGCGGGGGAAGTGCGGTGGAGAGGATGCGAGTGAGCACTTTGTATTTGCTGGGATCGTTGCCGGAGATGTCCACTACGGCTACGTCGCGGGAAATCAGGTTCATGACATACGCCCGAGTGTCAGTTGAGTTGATGACAATGCCGCGCGGATTCTTCCCACCAATGATGTCATCCGGGTCAGATTGTGTGATCTCGGTAGGAGCTTTCAACTCGATGCGCACGATATTACCCGGATCACCTTGAGCAGCGGGAGCATTGATGGTGGGCACCCCATTGGCATCAAGGACGACCCGTACCAGGCGGTTGGTTGCGGCGAGCGCGACAAACCCTTCATTGGCGTTGTGTTTGAAGGCTACGGCAAGCGGATTGGTGTTGAACAGTTTTTTCCCAACTTCTTCAAACTGAACGCCCCGATTCATGTTCAGGCTCTGTCCCAACTCTGTGTTATTGGTAACGTCGAGCACGGACAGGCAGCTTTGGACGTTGACGTTAAACCGTGCGTTCCCATTCGGCGATGAACAGGTATTGGGGAGGTATGCTCGATTGCCTTTTATCACGACACTCTGGAGGAGGTTTGGGAAGGCGAGTGTCGGAATGTTGGTGGCGGGGTTATTGGGGTCGAAAACGATGCGGGCCAAGAGGTCGCCCCGTGAATTAAAACCCGTAGGGATTGGAGCCAGAGCTACCGTTCCCACGACTCGGTTCTGAGTGGTGTTGATAACCTTGACGCGGCCTTCCTTACTGTCGTCCTTTCCTTCATCGGTGGGAGATCGCCCCGGGCGAAGCCGGGCCTGGAACAGGGTGACATAGGCCGTGTTGCCATCTTCGGTGATGGCAATAGCGCGTGGCTTCGGTCCCACCCGGCTGATCGTCCAGATAACTCGATCGTCGCTCGTGCGGATGACCGAAACGCTATTGGAAGAGAAGTTCGTGACATACAACTTCTTTCCGTCTGGGGTGAGAGCACAGCCGACTGGCTCGGTGCCAACCCGAATCGTCTTGATGACCTGATAGGAGCTTGCCCGGATCACGGATACGGTCCCACTGGCCATATTGGTGACGTACGCCTTACTGTTGTCAGGAAGGAGAACGACACATTGGGGATCATCACCAACGGTGATTTCTCGTATTTTCCGATTGATGTCGTTGCCTACTTCGTGCACCGTCACCGTGTCGTGATCCCGGTTCACGAAATCAACGTCAGGGTTGACCACCCACACGTAGCGGTTGTCGCTGGTGAGGGCGATGGGGCTGGAGTAGGTTGGCGTGGCGAGAGACTGGCTGCCTGAGGAACCGATTCCCAAAGCGGTGACGATGGCGGTCAAGACCAATGTCCGTCGTGGTTGTTTCATGGAATGTTCTCCTTTCCTCTTTGACGATGTACTGTCCGGAGACAGGGTAAGGGCGGTGCCGATAACAGAAGGATAGTGGGAGCGAGCAAGGAATTTATGAAGAAACGGTAAAATTTTGGTAATAATGGGGGACGCTCATGCGGTGAGGGCAAACTTCAAGCCCTGAAGAGATACAAGAGCGATCCCCAAAAAATGAGGTTGCCGAGAATGAGAGAAGCGACGAGTAAGCGCTTTTCGCTCTCATATTGAGGAAGAGGGGCGGCCGGTGCTCTTGAGGATGAGGGTGAGTGCCTGGTTTCGCTCTGGGTGAGGGTGGCTTTCATAGCGATGCTCCTTTTGCGGTTTTTCTCGTCGGTGGGCGCTGTCCAGCGTCAAGCGCCTGAAACAGATGCCGAAGACACGCGAGCGCCCGTTCCTCTCGTTGCCGGACCTGCTCGCGACTCATTTGTAAGTGTCGTCCGACTTCTTCCAGCGTGCAGGGATGTCCATCCGCGAGACCGAACCGTAACCGGAGAACGGTCGCGTCTCGCGGCGCGAGATGATTCAAGCCACGAGACAGTCGCTTTCGCTGGTCTCCTTGAAAGAGCACCTCTTCCGGGGTGATGTCATCTGGATGAGAAAGTATCTCCGCGAGTGAAGGAGAGTCGGCGTCCGTGGTCGGCGCATCGAGTGAGACCAGGGTGACCGGAACGGTGGTCACGTCTGGGGGTCCGCTGTGAGCAGTTGAGGTGAACAAGCGGACTGACCGTGACGTGAGCTTGAGGGCACGAGACATGGCCTGACGGATCCACCAGACCGCGTAGGTACTGAGCTTGAAGCCTTTGGTGGGGTCAAACTTCTCAATGGCCCGCATCAGCCCAAAGACCCCTTCTTGGATCAGGTCAAGCTGCGCGACGGGTGCGTTTCGGTACTGGCGGGCGAGCTTGAACACGAGACGAAGATTCCGTTGCACCAGTTCGTCTCGTGCAACACGGAAAGTGAGTAATGTCTTATGTATGTTGTTGAGCCAAGAGGAAAAGTCCGCGGAGCCGTGTTCTGAATGATCGTGATCGTGGGAGCAGGCTTTGCCGCGTTCGAGGATGGTGACCACGTCCCGTTCGCAGAGCTGCTCAGGACAGGACGCTGTCCAGCTCCGGCGAAAATCCTCGGGGCCTTGCGATGGACCTTCCGTGAGCAAGGCGAGAATCCGCTCCCAACTGGCT
>JABFSC010000452.1 GCA_013140885.1 Deltaproteobacteria bacterium
GTCCGGGCCGGTGGTGTTTAACCGGAGGATTCGTGAGATCACTCGACGGCGGCTTGGACGAGGTGGCCGAATTCTTGTGCGCCTTGGCCAGCGCCAATTCCAGCTCCGCAATGCGCGCCGCCTGCGCCGCCAATTGCCCCGCTTGCGCTGTCAATTGCGCCGCTTGCTGAGCAATCAGGACCCGCAGTTCGGCAATGACTTCCTCTTTTCTCTCCACGCGGCGACTCTAGCAAAATTGTCTGGAAAGCTCTACCCGTCCCAAACCCGTGAACGGGTACTTTCTTTTTCCGTCGCGCGCTACACGATGCGAATACAGTCGCCCTGAGGAATATCGCTCTGGGCGCGCGCGACCCAGAGATGAAAGCGCACATGAATCTGTTTCGCGGTGGTGCGAAAGGACGCATCGGGGCGCGAGAACTCTTCCCAGACCAAGCGGTCCAACACCTCCGAGCTCGCCACGCCACCACTCAGAAATCGACACACGGCATCGGGCGCGCGCCCCGCGATGGTTTCACAAAATTTCCGTACCGCCTCCGCGCGTTTATAGCGCCATCCACCGGTTTGGCCGGTGAAGTCGAGAAAAATCCACCGCGCATCGGGCAAGGGCAATCGTCGCAATGGGAGGAGCACTAACGTTTGGTGAGCAAGATGTTCCAATTGTCCGGTCTGGCGATCCAGATTGCGCGACAGTGCAAGGGCGGAGAGTTGTTGCGAGCCGAGCGTGTCGGCGACGGCGCGTGAGGAGTAGAGTAACGGATTGTCACGACCGAGGCCGCGGCGACTTTTTTCTTGCATGGAGAGACCCGCGAAAGCGTCTTCGAGTCGTTGCCGTTCGGCCTCGTACCGCGCGCGATATTGAGCAAAAGTAATCATGGCCGCGCAGTGTAGAAAATCCTCGGTGTTCGCACAAGGCAGGCTGGGGAAAATCAAAAGACAAAAGGCAAAAGGCAAAAACATAGGCACCGGAATAAAATTAAAGGCAGTTCTTATTTTCCCAAATCCCAAATGCTAGCCCCTTGCTCCTATCCTTGGTACAATCCCGCTCGACACATTTCCGCAAGCAAAAGTAGATTCGTATTCATGTTGCAACTCATCAATCTTTCATTATCCTTTGGCGGGCAAGACCTGTTCCGCAACCTCAATTGGTATCTCCGCAAAGGGGATCGCGTCGGCCTCGTTGGTCCCAATGGCGCCGGCAAAACGACTTTGTTTCGACTCATCACCGGCCAAGTGGAACCCGATACCGGCGCCATCCAGCGCGGGCGTGAAGTCACCATTGGCTATCTGCCGCAAGAAGGAATTGAGGTCGCTGGACGGAGCCTGTTCGCGGAAGTGCGCGCCGCCCTTCCGCAACTCGCCGAAATTCAGCGAGAACTCACCGTCATTCATGATGCCTTAGAGCAGAATCCCCTTGAAGGCGAAGAACACGACGAATTGATCGCGCGCTATGGGGACCTGCAACATCGCTTCGAGGAGCTGGGCGGATTTCGCGCTGACGCGGAAGTCGCCAAGGTGCTCACCGGCCTGGGGTTTCATGACACCCAATTTGACCAGCCCACCGCGACCTTCAGTGGTGGCTGGCAAATGCGCATCGCGCTCGCCAAGTTGCTCTTGCAACAACCCGATGTTCTCCTCCTCGACGAGCCCACCAACCATCTTGATCTCGAATCGTTACTCTGGCTCGAAAACTATCTGCGCGCCTATGCCGGAAGCATCGTCATCATTTCGCATGATCGCGAGTTTCTGGACCGCATCGTCAATCGCATCGTCGCGCTGCATCGGCAAACGCTCCTGGAGTATACGGGCAATTACTCGGCGTTTGAGCGACAATTCGAGGAAGCCATCGCCGCGCACCAAAAAGCCTACGAGGAGCAGCAAGAAGAGATCGCCCGCGTGCAACGCTTCATTGACACCTTCCGCTACAATGCCCGGAAATCCTCGCAGGTGCAGAGTCGGGTCAAGCAGCTCGACAAACTCGAGCGCCTGGAACCACCACAACAAGTGCCCAAGGGGGTCAAGTTCCATTTCCCGGCGGCACCGCGCGGTGGCCGTGTCGTGCTCGAATTGCGCGACGTGAGTAAACGATATGACTCGCTTGAGGTCTTTAGTGGACTCAATCTGATTCTCGAACGTGGGGATCGAGTCGCGCTGGTCGGGGTCAATGGCGCGGGGAAATCCACGCTGAGCCGCATTTTGGCCGGGGTCGAGCCACCCACTTCGGGGACGCGGCAACTTGGCCACCAAGTGGAGCTTGATTACTATGCCCAGCAGCAGGCTGATCGGTTACAAAGCGACAGCACGGTGTACGAGGAAATCGCGCGGGGGGCACGCTTTGAAGTGGTCCCGGAGCTACGGACCTTGTTGGGCGCCTTCTTATTTTCCGGTGATGCGGTCAATAAAAAAGTCGCCGTCCTCAGTGGTGGAGAGAAGAGCCGCTTGGCACTGGCCAAAATGCTGCTGCAACCGTCAAACGTGCTCCTCCTCGACGAGCCGACCAACCATCTCGATATGCGTACCAAGGACGTGCTGCGTGAAGCCTTGCTGCAATACCGCGGCACCTTTGTCATCGTTTCGCATGATCGCTATTTTCTCAAAGGGCTGGTGACCAAGGTGCTAGAAATGCGGGATGGCCACCTGGTCGTCTATCCTGGCACGTTCGAGGAGTTTCTGGAGTGGAAGGAACGCGAGGTGCAAGGACCCGCGGGGGTCCAAAGTCCAAAGTCCAGAGTCCAAAGTCCAGAGACCAACGGCCAAGGCCCCAAGTCCAAGGGCGCAGTTGCTGCTGACCCCACGCCGATTCTGTCTGGAGTGGATGCGACATTGGCGGCGATTCAGGACGCGAAGCGCGGGAAGCAGCGATACGTGCAACAAAAGGCATCGCGCTCGGAACAACAGAAACGTGAAAAACGGTTAGCGGAGATCGAGCGCCAGATCGCGCCGCTCGAAGCGCGGAAAACCGCCATTGAATCCATGATGGGCGATGGCGCGGTCTTTAGCGATCCGCAACAGGCCCGCACTATCGCCGCCGAGTACGAGACGCTCAAGCTGAAGCTGGATGAACAATATCGCGTCTGGTCCACCGTGGCCGAGGAAATGGAAGCGTAGGGAGGAGTGAGGAACTATGACTCAGCGTATTGCACTAGGAATTCCACCGCTCGGCTTACCAATGGACTTTTGCACGGAGGTCGTGCGGCGCGCGGAGGACCGAGGATTTGAAGCGATCTCAGTTGGCGAAGCGTGGGGCATCGAAACTTGCACGATGGTGGGCGCGTTGTTGGCACGAACGCAGCGCATTCATATCAGCACGGGGATCGTCTCCTTGTATCTGCGGCCGCCGACCCTCACCGCCATGCAAGCGGCGACCTTGGATCTCATTGCTCCAGGACGGGCGCGTCTGGGCTTGGGCGTGAGTACGCAAAACATCAACGCTTTTCATGGCGTGCCTTGGGATCATCCGGTCTCTCGCACCCGTGAGTATGTCGCTATTCTGCGGCGGGTCCTCGCTGGGGAACGCGTGACCTACGACGGGAAATTTTATCGCCCACGCGGATTTCAACTCAGCATGGCGCCGCCGAAACGGATACACATCTATCTCGCGGCGGTGAATCCCAAGATGCTGCAACTG
>JABFSC010000094.1 GCA_013140885.1 Deltaproteobacteria bacterium
CGCCGAGGACATCAACCGGATTCGTGAAGATGACAGCATCGCCGCGCTGGTCGTGCGGGTCGTGAGTCCGGGCGGGTCGGGGTTAGCGTCGGACCTCATGTGGCGCGCACTGATGCGCACGCGCGAGAAAAAGCCGGTGATTATCTCAATGGGTGATGTCGCCGCTTCGGGCGGGTATTACTTGGCGTTGGCGGGTGACAAGGTGTTCGCGGAGAATGGCACGATCACCGGCTCGATTGGCGTCATTGCCGGGAAAGCGGTGTTGCATGGGTTATACACTCAAGTGGGGGTGACCAAGGAAATTCTCACACGTGGGCAACGGGCCGCGTTGTTCTCCGACTACCACGCCTTCTCGCCACAAGAGCGCGAGCGGCTCGATAGCGAGATCCTGTCCTTCTATCGCGACTTCCTGGAGAAAGTGGCGACGTGTCGCGCGCTCAGCCTCGAAGCGGTCGAGCCCAATGCCCAGGGGCGGGTCTGGACCGGTAGACAAGCCTGGGCGCGTGGGTTAGTAGACGAGGTCGGAGGGATTGAAGAAGCACTGCTGGAAGCTAAAAAACGGCTGGCGATCGCAGCCGACACGCCCGTGGTCATCGAGCGTTTCCCGAGACCTCCCTCGTTATGGCGAATTCCCAAGTTGATGCGGGCCATTCCCCGCCGCGCCAGCGCCCCGTGGTGGTGGACGCAGGAGCGTATCTGGGCGATTATGCCCGTCTCTTTACGATTTCTATAGTTCTCATGTAAATTAGCCGAACTTTTCAAGACGCGACGCATTGGAGGGATAGCCGCGAGGGCGCATGCGCACCTCGCGGGCCCTTGCGAACGCGGCGCGAACATTAACTTCACACAGGATAAAACTGTTGTCAGTCTAGTAGGAGGAAGACGTATGGCGATCAATCCGATAGGGGCCCAGCCGCCACGCCCAGTGATAGAACGGGAAAGCGTTGTGATCCGTTTCGCGGGCGATTCCGGCGATGGGATGCAAGTGACAGGGATGCAGTTTACGACCGAGTCGGCGCTTGCGGGGAATGATATTGGCACGCTGCCCGACTTTCCCGCCGAAATTCGCGCCCCCACTGGGACGCTGTACGGCGTCAGTGCCTTTCAGGTGCATTTCAGTAGCAAGAACATCTTCACACCGGGTGATGATCTCGATGTGTTGGTGGTGATGAACCCCGCCGCGCTCAAGACCAACTTGGCGGACTTGCCGCAGAACGGCATCCTCATCCTTGATAAAGCCGAATTCTCCGAGCCGAACCTCAAGAAGGCCGAGTATACTGTGAGCCCGCTTGATGACGGGTCGCTGGACAAATATCAGCTCTATCCCCTCGAAATCACCAAGATGACCACGCTCGCGCTCAAGGACATGAACCTGCCTAATCGGTCGGTCATGCGCAGCCGCAACTTCTTCGCGCTGGGAGTCGTGTCCTGGTTGTTCCATCGTCCCATTGAGCCGACCCTGCACTGGATCGACGACCGCTTCAAGAAGGTGCCCGAAGTGCGGGAGGCCAATACGCTCGCGCTCAAAGCCGGGTTCAACTACGGGGAGAACACCGAGATTTTCGCGTCCTCCTATTCCGTGAAGCCCGCGCCGATCTCTTCTGGTGAGTATCGCAACATTACGGGCAACACGGCGACGGCGCTGGGCTTCGTGGCCGCGTCGAAGAAGTCTGGGGTGCCGATCTTCTTGGGTAGCTACCCGATCACGCCCGCCAGCGACGTCTTGCATGAGCTGTCGCTGTTAAAGAATTTTGGCGTAATAACCTTCCAAGCGGAAGATGAGATCGCTGGTGTCGGTGCGGCCCTCGGTGCGGCCTTTGGTGGGGCAATTGCCTTGACGACGACCTCTGGCCCTGGCATGAACCTCAAGGCCGAGACCATCGGTTTAGCGGTGGCGGTGGAACTGCCGATGGTGATCACCAACATTCAGCGGTCGGGGCCCAGTACCGGCATGCCCACCAAGCCCGAACAAGCCGATCTGCTGCAAGCCTTGTATGGTCGTCACGGCGAAGCCCCACTGCCGGTAATCGCCGCGTCCACGCCGGTCGATTGTTTCTACGCCGCGTTCGAGGCGGTGCGCATCGCGATTACCTACATGACGCCGGTGATTCTGATGACCGACGGTTATCTGGCCAATGCTTCCGAGCCGTGGAAATTTCCCAAAGCGGCGGACCTCCCGGATGTGAAGGCGGAGTTCCGCACTGATCCCCAAGGGTTCTTTCCGTATCTGCGTGACGAGAAAACGCTCGCGCGTCCGTGGGTGCGACCGGGCACGCCTGGCCTCGAACATCGGGTGGGCGGTCTGGAGAAGGACTACCTCACCGGCAACATCAGTTACGCGCCCAACAATCACGAGCAGATGGTGCGGGTCCGTTATCGCAAGATGGACAAGATCACCCAAGAGATTCCGCCGACGAAGATCGACGGACCGGAGAAGGGGAAACTGTTGGTGATAGGCTGGGGGAGTACGTTTGGGTCGATCACCTCGGCCGTGAAGGAATTCCAAACGCAGGGCAAGTCGGTGTCGCATGTGCATCTGCGTTATCTCAATCCGCTGCCGGCGGACCTCGGCGAGATCATTGGCCGGTTCGAGAAGGTCCTGGTGCCGGAGATGAACATGGGCCAGTTGCTGCGCGTGCTGCGCGCGGACTATCTGGTCGATGCGGTTGGCCTCAACAAAATTCAAGGACGTCCATTCAAGGTGTCCGAAATTTCCGCCAAAATCGCGCGGATGCTGGAGGAGTAAACGATGAGCACGGCAACAGCTACGGCAAAACTGACTCGTAAGGATTTCGCGACCGATCAAGATGTGCGGTGGTGTCCCGGGTGTGGCGACTACTCGATCCTCGCCCAGGTGCAAAAGATCATGCCCGAACTCAATGTCCCGCGCGAACAGATCGTTTTCATTTCCGGGATCGGCTGCTCCAGCCGCTTTCCCTATTACATGAACACGTATGGATTCCACACGATCCACGGGCGCGCCCCGGCGATCGCGACTGGACTGAAAGTCTCCCGCCCCGAGCTGATGGTGTGGGTGGTCACGGGTGATGGTGATGGTCTCAGTATTGGTGGCAACCATCTGATGCACGCCCTGCGGCGCAACGTCGATCTCAAAATCCTCCTCTTCAACAACAAGATTTATGGTTTGACGAAGGGACAGTATTCGCCAACTTCGGAAATCGGCAAGGTGACGAAATCGACACCAGCGGGCTCGATCGATTATCCGCTCAGCCCTACGTTATTCGCGATGGGGGCGGAGGCGTCCTTTGTCGCCCGCACGGTGGATGTCGAAGTGAAGCATCAGCAAGAGGTGCTCAGTCGCGCCGCTCGCCACAAAGGCGCGGCGTTTGTCGAAATCCTCCAAAATTGCAACGTCTTCAATGATGGCGCCTTCGAGTCGTTGACCGACAAGGGAACGAAGTCCGATGCGCAGCTCGTGCTAGAGCACGGCAAGCCGATGGTCTTTGGCAAGAACAAGGATCGTGGCATTCGGCTCAAGGGGCTCACCTTGGAAGTGGTGACGCTCGGCAATGGTCTCGGCACGTCGGACCTCCTGGTCCATGACGAGACGGACCCGGTGTTGGGATTCCTGCTCAGTCGGCTCACGCCCCCGGCATTTCC
>JABFSC010000133.1 GCA_013140885.1 Deltaproteobacteria bacterium
TCTGCTCCCACTGCACATCGATGAGGTCGTAGCGGTCCATGGGGGGCCTCCTTGCGGATACCTCCCAACTCGCGAGCTGGGGACAAACACAATGTTAGCACAAACCCTATTGTCAGAAAGAGCCTAGAGCCAGTGTTAGGCTTGTATCGCTCGGAGGATGGGGGGGAGACGTGGCAGCCGGCCAATGATCCAGAGCCAGACACGGCGACGTATGGGCTCATATATCTGGGCAATCATTTGGGGGAAGAATAGAAACGCCCTCCTGTGGGAAGGTCTTCGCTGGGGATCACCTCCGCCCCTTTCTCGCCTTTGCTCTCTTCGCTAAAAGGCTGTTAGCTTTCAGCCTTCCCAAACAGGAGTCACTATGTCAGACACACACGAGCAAGGGTCAATCTTTGTCGATAGTCAATCGTATCGACTGCCAGAAACCGTCATTCCCCAACGCTACCAAATTCGGCTCACGCCAGACTTGAAGACGTTTACTTTTGCTGGCGAAGAAACCGTGACCGTCACCGTGCGTGAGCCAATCACGGAAATTCTGCTCAACGCCGCCGAACTCCAGATTCACACCGCCACCCTTACCGGAGCCGATGGCACACCTCACCATGCCACCATCACGCTCGACGAAACCCTGGAACGCGCCACCTTCCGCTTTCCACAGCCGATTGCTCCAGGCTCCGCCCAACTGCGCCTGACGTTCTCTGGCCTCCTCAACGACAAGCTGCATGGCTTCTATCGCAGCTCGTACAAGGACGCGCACGGCAACGACAAGCTGCTCGCTTCAACCCAGTTTGAATCGACCGATGCCCGGCGCGCGTTTCCCTGTTGGGATGAACCCGCCGCCAAAGCCGTCTTCCAAACTACCTTGGTGATTGATGACGCGCTCACCGCGATCTCCAATACTTCCATTGTCCGCGAAACGCCGCTTCCCGGTACGGGCACACCCGGTACGGGCAAGAAAGAAGTCGTCTTCGCCGATACCATCAAGATGTCCACGTACTTGATGGCGTTCATCGTCGGCGAGTTCGAGGGCACCGAGCCGGTGTATGTTGATGGTGCGCCACTGCGCGTCTGGGCCGTGCCTGGCAAGGGACATCTGGCGAAATTTGGCCAGGAGATCGGTGCCGCGTCACTGGAGTTTTTTAGTCGCTACTATGATTACAAATACCCCGGCGACAAACTCGATCTGATCGCCATTCCTGATTTCGCTTCTGGCGCCATGGAAAATTTGGGAGCCATCACCTTCCGTGAAACCGCGCTCTTGGTGGACGACACAACCGCTACCCGGAGTGAAATGGAACGAGTCGCCGATGTCGTCGCGCACGAAAACGCTCACATGTGGTTCGGCGATCTCGTCACCATGCGCTGGTGGAATGGGCTGTGGCTCAATGAGGCGTTCGCCACGTTCATGGAAATGCTCGCCGTCGATCACTGTAAACCGGAGTGGCAGCGTTGGACCAGTTTCGCGGTCTCACGCGCCGCCGCCTTGTTGGTCGATGGACTTCGGAGCACTCGCCCGATTGAGTTTCCCGTGCGCCTGCCCGCCGAGGCCGCGGGCATGTTCGATATTCTCACCTACGAGAAAGGCGCGGCGGTCCTGCGCATGCTGGAACAATACCTGGGCGAAGAGGTGTTTCGCGTCGGCATTAGCCAGTATCTGCGCAAACATGAGTTCGCCAACGCCGAAACCACCGACTTGTGGGATGCCATCGAAGCCTCGGCCCGTCAGCCAGTACGCACGCTGATGGATACCTGGGTGTTCCAACCAGGTTATCCCATGATCTCCGTCACTGTAGACCAACAGCAGGTCGTCCTTACACAACAGATTTTTCAATATCTCCCCAATAGCGCGGATGCCGACCGACGCTGGCACGTCCCCATCTTCCTGCGCGCCAAAACCACGTCGGGCATTCACACGCAAACCGCGTTGATGACCGATCGCGAACTGCGCCTCTCGCTCCCGGCTGCGCCCGAATGGGTGGTCGTCAACGCCGGCGGACATGGCTTCTACCGTATCCGCTACGCGCAAGAGTTGTTGAACCGGCTCACCACCAACGTGCACGAGAAACTATCCGCCGTGGAACGCTTTAATCTGGTCAATGATACCTGGGCCGCCACGCTCGCGGGACTCACGCCACTGAGCACCTATCTTGCGATGCTCAAGCTGTTCCGCGAGGAAACCGACCACAACGTGTGGACCGCGATCGTTGGCTCGTGTCACTATCTGTATCGCTTGCTCAACACCGAGCAGCGCCCTGCCCTGCAATCGTTCATTCGCGCGCTGCTCGGTCCGATCACCCAACGGTTGGGCTGGGCTCCGCAACCGGGAGAACACGAACTCCTGAGCCAACTGCGCGGCGAACTCCTGGCCGCGTTAGGCACGATTGGCAATGATGCTCCCACCCAGGCCGAAGCCAAGACCCGCTATCACCAATACAAAGCGAATCCCAGCGCGGTGGATCGCAATGTCGTGCCGGCCTTGGTGTCCATCCTGACGCATATCGGTGGCACCGCTGAGTACGAGGATTTTCACGCGACCACGAAGGCGGCGAAAACGCCGCAAGAGGAACAGCGCTATCTGTTCGCGCTAGCGGGTTTTCGCCAACCGGAGTTGCTGGAGCGCACCCTCAAGATGACCCTCAGTGGCGAGGTGCGGACGCAAAACGCACCTTACTTGATGCGCTCTCTGTTGTTAAACACCGATGGGCGTGAACATGCCTGGGCCTTTCTGAAACAGCATTGGGACGAGATGCTGCAACAGTATCCCGACAATTCCATCGTGCGCATGTGCGAGGGGATTACGGCGCTGGTGACGCCAACACTGGAAGCGGATGTCCAACAATTCTTCGCTTCACATCCGGTGAAGCAGGGGGCCAAGACGATGGAGCAGCATTTGGAAAAGCTGCGCATCGCGGTGGCGTGCCAACAGCGGGAGGCGGCGACGTTGATGAACTTGGATACGCACAATCGGTAGGCCCATAAGGAAAGGTCACTTGATCCCCCTCACCCTAGCCCTCTCCCATCCGGGAGAGGGGAATTTCGGAGCCCACTCACGTAATGCCAGTGTCCAGCCGAGAGAAAAACCTCAAACCTCGCGCCGTTACCGGCCAGCGCTCTGCTGCTCTGCCCGTGCGGTCTCTCGCGGGAGGAATCCCGGACGGCGGCCCTTCACCGAACGTACTTCAAGCCAATCGCCACCGATAACTCTGACCACCCACACCCGGCTTCCCGGCGTCAAGCGCGTCACGATATCCGCGCTCACCTCTGGGGCCGCGTACAACACGGACGGTCGCGTCACGGAAAACCATCCCGGCACCGATTTGGGTGCGCGTTTTTTCTCAGGAGCGGGTGCACGGTCGGGGTTCTCTCGATCACTTTTTCGTGGAGGCGATTCTTTCACCGAGGCCACGACTGACGGCTCGCGCGGCTCCGCAGCAGGAACCGGTGGCTTTGCTGGTGGAGTTTGTTCAACGGGTGAAAGCGGCTGCTCCGCGACAGCCGGAGCCTGCGTCGGAGAAGTCTGTGGTCGTGGAGGGGCATCTCCCTCGCCACGTTCAAACACGACGCGACCAGCGAGTTGTTTTTCCCACGCCGTAATCGAAGCGGTCTCCAGACCTGGGGGAACAAACAGAAGGCGATAGCGGAGATCCACGGGCGATTCCGCGGGGAAAAATATCCATCCACGCATGCGGTCATACACCGCGGTGGTCAGCTTTTCGCTAGAGACGCGCTTGACCGGAAACCGGAGGTCGGAAATCGCCCCACTCGGCTCAATGGTGAGGTGCACATCCAGACTCCCCATCAGACCCGAGTCCGCTGCTCGCTCGTAGTCGTAGACCTCCTGGAGTTGCGGCAAAAACGTCAGGAGCTGGTGTTCCAACACATCAAGCGAACGGGTGCGCTCTTCCACCCCACTTCCCGTGACAACCATTCCGAGGTCACGCCCAGCGAGCACTTGTCCCTGGGTACGGGACAGGGCACTTGGTGACGAAGAAGAGGCCACGGATGGACGGTCTTCCTCCGTGCGATTGGTTTTGGTGTCACCACAACCGGATAGAATCAATCCACCCCAGACACAAAGCATGATGGCCCGCACGAGTTCCCACAACGTCTGTCGTCCCATGACTCTCCTCCTAACATGAGGTTGCGGGTTAGCGAAACACCCGGACGATGACTGTGGACTCACTGGAGAAGCAAAGCCGTAAGGAATTGGGGCAGTTCATACCACCCCAACACGAAAAGCGGGACGAAAGAATGGAACCTCGTCGCACGAGAGCAAGAAGTTGAACGAGGTGCGTCACGCAGCGGTTCTTGTGGTGCCCCAAGCACTTCCTACGATACCCGCCTTACGCGGCGGCAGCGAAATTCAGTTCTTCAATTTCTATTTCTTCGGGAAACACTGGTACCGAAAATCCGGTATCCCAACGTACCAGAATGAGATGACGCCCTAGGTTTTCCGTCTCGGACTCGACGGCTCCCTGGCTGCCACGTGGTAAATTCCCTTCGACGGTCCGGAGTAATCGGACAGTGTGACAACGAACGCCAGCGCGAGAACGGTCGATCATGGTCTTTTCTCCTTTGTCTCCATAGATGAAAAATTCCATCAAAAGTTTCGTCCCCCGCCACCGCATCCCTCTCATTGGTATCCGTAGTGCTCCGAGTTGTTGCCGCGCTTGATTTTCCTGCTGTATCAATTGCTTCCCCTAACGAGATGCCTTCATCTTTACACATCTCCCCAGAGCCTCTATGAAGAAGTGAACCTCCGCGGAACACCACTTTTCGCCCCGGCAGAAAGTACCCCCTACCCTCTCGTCACACTATTCATGGTTATCCCCGTTCCAACCGCCGATAGCGCCTCGCTCAGCCACCTCCGCGAACATCTGCTCGCGGAGACCACGCCAGGATCTCGCGTGATTCTTGACCTCAAGGCCGTGGAAAAACTCACCAGTCTTGAGGCGGCGCTGCTCCTGCGACTCGTCGTCGAAGGCAAGAAAAAGGACATTGAGGTACGATTTTCGAGCCTGTCACCAGAGGCGCAACAGGCGTTTACCGGGCTCGAAACCAACATGCTCACTGATGAACTCGCCGCGACCGAGGACCTTTCCCCGGTCGAAGAGGTGGGAGCACAAACTCTTGAGTTAGTGGGCGCTGGGCGGCGGCTACTTGATCTCATTGGCGAGCTGACGTACTGGCTCGTCATCGCGCCGTGGCGTGGCAAAGGTATGAAGTGGGACCGCACCCTGGATCAAATCACCAAAATCGGGATCGAGGGCATTCCCATTGTCACGTTCCTCTCTTTCCTGATCGGCGCGGTGCTCGCGCTCAATAGCGCGAGCCAGCTCCGACAATTTGGCGCGGCTATCTACATCGCCAATCTGGTCGGCGTCTCCATGACACGGGAAATGGCCCCGTTGATTACCGCCATCATCGTTTCTGGACGCAGTGGCGCGGCCATTACCGCGGAACTGGGGACCATGGTGGTCTCCGAGGAAGTGGATGCGATGCGCACCATGGCATTGAGCCCTGGGCGGTTCCTCTTGTTGCCACGGGTCCTCGGCCTCCTGGTCGCAGTCCCTTGCTTGACGATGCTGTCCAATCTCGCCGGTATTTTCGGCGGCTACTGGATCGGCGTCATGCTCCTCGGCCTCGGCAGCCGGAATTATCTCCAACAAACCGCCCAAGCACTCCTGATTAGTGACCTTGTCACGGGCATGGTGAAAAGCATGGTATTCGCGCTCCTCATTGGCTTGGTGGCATGTTATCGCGGGTTGTACGTCCAAGGTGGAGCCGAAGGGGTCGGCACGAATACCACGGCCTCGGTTGTGACCTCCATCGTCTTGTGTATTCTGGCCGATGCCGTGTTCACCACGATTTTCTTCTATTTTGAGTAACCCCACTATGACCGTGCCCACCACCGACACACCTTACGTTCAGGTTGAGAATCTGGTCGCCCGCTACGGCACCCGCACGATTCTTGACGGGGTGTCCATGAGCGCGCGCCGCGGCGAGATCACCGTGATTCTCGGCGGCAGTGGCTGTGGAAAAAGTACACTCTTGCGGCATATCGTCGGGCTGCTGACGCCCGCCGCCGGCCGGGTGCTCATCAACGGACGAGACATTCATCGCGTGTCCGAGGATGAACGAGAGGCGATTTTGCGTAACCTCGGCATGTCATTCCAAGCAGGAGCGCTCTTTAACTCCATGACACTTGAGGAGAACATCGCCTTGCCCATTATTGAGCACGCCAAAGCCGACGACGCGACCGCCAAGACCCTCGCGCGGATGAAATTATCCCTCGTCGGGCTCGGCCACGCTGGCCATCTCTTACCCGCCGAAATCAGTGGTGGCATGAAGAAACGCGCCGCCGTGGCCCGCGCGCTCGCGCTCGACCCCGAACTCTTGCTGTTCGATGAACTGTCGGCGGGACTCGATCCCGTCACCGCCCGTGAACTGGACGAGTTGATCTTGCGGCTGAAGATGCAACTCGGGGTCGTGATTCTCATCGTCACCCACGAACTCAGTAGTATCCAGATGATCGCCGACCAAGCCGTCATGCTCCATGCGGGGAAAGTGATCGCGTCCGGTCCGCTCGCCGAAGTCCGGGCTCTCGATCACCCACAGGTGCGCGCCTTCTTTGATCGGCAACCGCGGCCAGTCACCATGCAGCAGGGGTTATTACACACCCTCATGGTCAACGGAGAATCATAATGGGCAAGACTCGTCTCAAGGTGGGCATCTTCGTCACCGTCAGTTTCTTCATCTTCGCGGCCGCGGTCCTGTGGCTCGCGGGGTCTCGTTTCCTGCGACCGGTGGATTCGTATCAAATTCTCTTCGACCAATCGGTCAGTGGGCTCCTCCCTGGCGCGGCGGTCGAGTATCAAGGCGTCACGGTGGGCAAGGTCGAAGTGGTCCAACTCACGAGAGATGTCCCCCCGCGCGCGGCGGTGACCGTGGCCTTGCAACCTGGCACTCCCATCCGCACCGACACCTCGGCGCATTTGATTGGCTCGCTGGTGACAGGCATTCGTTTCATCGAACTCTCTGGCGGCTCCGCCACGGCCCCACCGTTGGAACTGGGCGGTACGATTCCGGTCTCTGGTGGCGAATTCGAACAATTTCGCGATCGCGCGAGCGCGATCGCGGAACGCTTGCTCAATACCCTCACGCGTATCGAACAAGACATCCTGAGCCCGGACAACCGCGTCGCCATCTCGACCTTTCTCAAGAACGCCTCGCACCTCTCGGAAACACTCAGTGCCTCGTTTGATGAGGTCTCCACACCGGAAACACGGATGTCGCTCAAAACAATGGTCGATAATCTCTCCAAAGCCGCCGAAGGCATCAAGAGCGCGACCGATGCCATCAATGACATCAAGGGCGAGCTCTACACTGAAGGACGCGCGACCATCGTCCAAGTGCGACAAACCGCCGCGGTCACCGCGAATCTGGCGGAGGATGTCCGCACGCTCACCCAACATGCGGACGAGCTCATCGCCCAAACCCATCAGCTCACGACGCACGCCAACAAGGTGGTGGACGAGAACCGCACGGATCTGAATCGTCTACTCGCGAACTTGGCCGAGACCTCGCGCGATCTGAAAGAAACGATGAATACCCTGAAGCAAGACCCCTCAACCCTCGTATGGGGGACCGCGGTCCCGGAGAAAGAGATTCCCGACAAATGAAAAAATATGCACGATTGGTACTGGCCGCGGCGGTCTGGAGTATCACCGCCGCGGGATGCAGCTTGACCACACCGCAGCCCCCCATTCATTACTACGCGCTCGCGGTGCCACTCCCCGCGCCGGCGTCCGGCACGGGCACGATGTCACTGGTGATTCGCCCACTCACCGCGCGTGACCCGTATGATCAAGAGCGCATGGTCTATCGCACCTCGCCATACGCGTTCGACCTGTACCACGAGCATCGTTGGGCCTCCTCGCCGGCGGAGCAAGTCAGCCATTGGACCCGGCGCTATCTCCAAACAACCGGGCTGTTCTCCCAGGTCTTTCCCACCACCGATAGTACCGCGGATGTCGTGCTCGGCGGGGTCATTCGGCAGTGTGAGGAACTCGACCACGACACCACGTGGGAAGCGGCGCTCAGTATTGACTACTGGCTCACGCGCGGTGACGAGCGTTCACCCTTTTGGTTTCGTTCATACACCGTCACGAAACCGGCTGGTCGCCGCAATCCCGAAGCGATCGCCGAGGCCCTGAGCCATGGGCTTGCCGACATCCTCCGACAGCTCTCGACTGATCTGTCGCCACTAGCGACGACGCTCCCCCCTTGAAGCGCGCTTTTGCATATCTCACGATAAGGATAGCAAGATGAGCCCACCAGATATCGCACCTCAATCTCAACCGAAATGGCATCTCCTTTACTATGCCTTGGCGGCTTTCGATATTCTCACAGTCCTAGCGAGCGTGTATTTAGGTATTCAGATCATGAACGTCTACAGTCGTTCGGTAGAGATCAACCAAGAGTGGGCGCGGCGACTTGAGGCGTATGCGGACTTGGGGCGGCTCGCCCAAGCGGTCAACGCTCCTGGGAATGACGTCTTTGACACACAAGATACTTCCGCCGAGGCCACAAAGATGCGAACAGCCCGGACCGCATTTGCCACACGGATGGACGATCTACGGCGAGAATTGGAACACCTAGAACAATCGAGCGCTGCAACGATTACCCAGCACCTCGACGCGGTTCAAACAGCAATGACCGCCATGATAAGCGAAGAAGAGCTGATCTTTTCCTATTTTTCTCAGCAGCGCTCGCAAGAAGCCGGGCAGCGCATGGCAACGATGGATCGTAAGTATGCTGCCGTGAACGATGCGCTCGCTTACCTTCGCACCCATGTCGCCGCCATGCAAGATGCGAATTTTATCGACCAAATGGCAACTGCACGACAATTGCAAAAATTTGAATATCTGGTTGCCTTCGGGGTGCTGTTCATGGTCAGTGCCGCCCTGCTCTATGGACATCACATCTCAGTTCGCATTACCCAAACCACGCAAGAGCGCGAGCAAACGCTCACCGCTTTAGCGGAAGCTTCGCGCATTCTGGAACAACAGAACGCGGAATTGGCGCGTACCCGCGATTCCGCCCTCGAAGCGGCCTGGATTAAGACTGGACAGACAGAGCTCAGTGATCGGATGCGAGGCAAGCAAGACCTGAGGGAGCTTGGCCAGAATGCCCTCAGTTACATCGCCGCGTATGTCAACGCGCTGGTGGGAGTGCTCTACCTGCCAACCGAAGACGGCAGGCTCTCGCTCACCAGCAGTTACGCGTATGCCAAGCGAAAGTCCCACCACGAGTCCTTTGCATTCGGCGAAGGCCTTATTGGTCAAGCGGCAGTGTCCCAGAAACCGCTGCTCCTCCACGACGTCGCGCAGGAGCATTTCTCGATTTCCTCCGCGTTGGGGGAGACCGCACCACGCGGACTCGCCGTGCTCCCGCTAGTCTATCGCGACATCACCGAAGGGGTTATCGTCCTGGGGACATTACATGCATTGCCCACCACTCATTGCACCTTCCTCACCCAAGCGGCAGCGGATGTGGCAAGTGTTTTCAGTACGACTCGCGCGCAACTCCAAGCACAAACACTGCGCCAAACCACTCAAGCCCAGGCCGTTGAATTCCAACCTCAACAAGAATAGCTACGACGGATCAACCGGCTCCTCGCAGAACGCTCCAATGGGAATCGAACCCTCGGAACGGTGGACACATTTTCCCTTGAACCCGTATTTCTGCTAATCTCGGCAACTATGTCCCTTCCGCTTCAGGTCACTTCCATCTTCTCCCGCCAGTCCTTTCTCCCCAAAGAGAAGAATAATCCGCGTCAGGACATCCTTTTCTTATGCTCAAAAACATGAAATTAAGCACCCGGCTTGGGGCTGGGTTCGCCATCGTTGTACTATTGATGTCCCTTATCGTCGCAACCGGACTGTATGGAGTAGGAGAACTCCAAAAGCGCTTGGATGACATCGTCAACGACAATCTCACCAAAATGCACGCGCTGTATCAGATGTCGGACGCGGTGAACAACCTGGAGGGCATTATTGCCAATACGGTCGTCACAGGCGCGGGCGACGAGTCTCAGCAACAGAAAATTCTTCAGTCGATCAAGGACACGGAAGCAATATACGAGAAGGCGTTAAAAAACATACAAGGAGAAAAAACCGCTGCTGATGAGGAAGACCTGCTCGATAAGGAAGCCGTCACTCTCAAACAATTAGCAGTAGCAGCAGCGGGGGCGCACCAAATAAATGAACGTGTCATCTCTCTTGTCTTTGCTGGCCAACAAGCAGAAGCCCGAGGCCTGTACACGAAAGAAGCCTTCCCTCTGAACATCCGGTGGCAGACAACACTCAAAGACCTGTTAGCCGTTCATGAAGAAGATAATCGCATTGATAGCGATGCCGCCCGCGAGTTGTCCGAGACGATGCCAGTGCTGCTCCTGTCGATTTCCGCTGTCACCATCATCTTGGCCCTCATTATTGGGATTTGGCTGACGCGGTCCCTTACTCGCCGGATCACCCCGATGGTCGAGTTTGCCGGGCAGATGGCTTTGGGGGAATTCCCCGTACCGCTGATGATGCACTCACAAGACGAAGTGGGTCAGCTCTCCGAGTCATTGAACGCGCTGCGGTCTTCATTTTTATCGGTCATGCAGCAAACGCAACGGATCGCGCGCGGAGAATACACTGTCGCTATTACGCCACGCTCCGAGAAAGATGAGTTAGTCATC
Source organism: Deltaproteobacteria bacterium (assembly GCA_013140885.1). Taxonomy (GTDB): domain Bacteria; phylum Desulfobacterota; class Binatia; order Bin18; family Bin18; genus JABFSC01. Next base: position 10,751 of record JABFSC010000133.1, read on the forward strand.
GCTTTTGCCGGTCTGACCGACGCCTTACGTCAGACCACGGCGCGGAATCAACAAGAGAACTGGATTCGCACGGGACAAACCGAGTTCAATGATCGTTTGCGTGGGGAAACCGACCTGATCGCGCTCGCCCAAAATGCCTTGACCTTTCTCGCCGAGTACGTCAACGCCCAAGTTGGCGCGCTGTACCTGCGGGAAGAGGATGAAAGCCTCCACATGGTCGGCAGCTACGCATACACCCGGCGCAAAAACCTCGTTAATGTCTTTCGCCTTGGAGAAGGCCTTGTTGGACAAGCCGCGCTCGAAAAGAAACCTATTGTTGTCACCAACGTGCCGGACGACTATATCACGATCTCGTCGGGGGTAGGCGAATCCATCCCCAGCTCACTTGTGGTGATTCCACTCATTGACCGCGAGGTTGTCGAGGGCGTGCTGGAACTGGGCAGTTTTCACCCATTGACCGAAGCCAGCCTGACGTTGTTTTCGCACCTGACTGGGATGTTGGCGAGTGTCTTGAATGCCGCACGTTCGCGAGCCCAGGTTGAAAAGCTATTGCGGACGACTCAAGCACAGGCGGAAGAACTGCAAACCCAGCAAGCAGCATTGCAGGCAACAAATGCTCGCTTGGAAGATAGGGGTCGAGAAAGGCCGAAGCCCTCCCCGCCCTCCGAACCGTGCAGGCGGTTCTCCCGCACACGGCTCTCCAGTCGGTGGTGTCCTCATCGGGATTGGCGCGCCGCAACGTGGGCTTCGTGTA
>JABFSC010000156.1 GCA_013140885.1 Deltaproteobacteria bacterium
GCAGCTGCTCGTGAACGGGACGCTCTGGGCCGCGGGCATGCCGGTCCCTCAGTCTGGGGCTCCGTGTGAGACCGATGCGCGATCGTTGAAGGCGAGCCTCACGCCGCGCGGCGGTCGTCGACGCTGGACGCTCGACTTCGTCCGACGCTGCCTTCGGCGAATTGTCCCGTAGAAGGTCTTTGCAAGAAGGGCATTGTCAACTTAAATGCTAAAAGCGGGAAACTGAAAGTCGGAGACCCTACATGTAGTGTCCGGTAAGGCCACAAGCTGCTCTATATCGTATAGAGATAACAAGAAGTGAAATACATTGAAAACGCCTTTCCACATCCGGTTCTGTTTGAGCTTTCGCGATGTGGAAGAGCTTCTATTGGAACGCGGTGTGATCGTGACATATGAGGCTATCCGCAAATGGTGCCGCAAGTTCGGTCAGCAATATGCCAATCAACTGCGTCGCCGACGTTCACGCCCCGGCGATAAGTGGCACCACGATGAAATGTTTCTGACCATCAAGGGCGAGCGTCGCCATCTCTGGCGGGCGGTAGATCAAAACGGCAACGTCCTGGGTATTTTGGTTCAGCGCCGCCACGACAAGCAGGCCGCGGAGAAATTCTTCCGTAAGCTGCTTAAAGGATTGACCTACGTACCGTGCGTGATTGTCACCGATAAACTGCGGAGCTATGGAACCGCCACGCGCGAGATCCTCCCGAGTGTGGAACATCGGCAACATCGGTATCTGAATAATCGCGCGGAGAACTCGCATCAGCCTACACGCCAGCGGGAGCGGCGCATGTGAGGGTTCAAGTCTTCAGGCCAGGCCCAGCAGTTCCTCTCGGCCCACGGCCCTATTGCCCAACATTTCCGCCTGCGGCGGCATCGGTGGTCCGCTCCGGCGTAACGTCACGAGATGCGGAACCGCTTCCAGAGTTGGCAGGAGATCGCGAGTCCAGTTTTAGCTGCTTGAGGGAGAGATGAGGCAAGACCGCCTCACCCTCGGTTTGGGATTGCGTCCATGCAAATAAGTTGACAATGCGCTCCGGAGGACCTTTCCCATATTTGGGATCGCCTCTATCGTGGCGACAAAAGCCGCTCGCAGCGCGGCCTGGGGCTCGGACTTAGCTTTGTCAAAGCCATCGTGCAGGCACACGGTGGCAGCGTGACCGTGCACAGTACGTCCGGCAACGGTGCGGTGTTCACACTCGCCCTTCCGCTTCTTCCTATCCCGCGCGTGTAACTCGCCCGCCTCTCTTTCCCCGCACCTTTCAGAATTGTCATCTTCCGGCAAGGTTCCGGTAATCCTCGCGGTGTTTACTGTAGGACTGACACGCAAGGAGACCTATGAAGGACCCCGTGATTGTGGTTGCTCAACAACCTGCTCCCATCTTGAACAACTCCGACGGTGGCCGTACGGCCACCGTCAGTCAGGTGAAAACGACATCTCCATCGATATCTTTGCCGGCGCCAGCGCACGAGGTGATAGTCTGGTTTGGTCACTTTATGTTTCGTTTTCGTAACGCCCTCTTTCCGTTCACGCTCGTGTTGCTGGTCCTCATCTCCACTCCGCGGCTTCCTTTCGAGAGTGCTCGATTGGATCTCTGGCTCGACGCAGTCGGTGTCATGCTTGCTTTCATCGGGCAAACATGTCGGGCCTTGGCTATTGGCAGTGTCGACAACATTCGTCGTGGTGGGCACCGGAAACGCATAGCGGCCGAGACGCTGATCCACTCTGGTATCTACGCCCATACGCGGAATCCCCTCTATCTCGGCAACCTCATCATCCTGAGCGGCCTCTTGCTCATCGCCAACTGCCGCTGGTGGTACCTGCTCGTGTGGCCGGGGTTCTTAGGGATTTACCATGCCATCGTTCGCGCGGAAGAAGAGTTTCTCGCCGAGAAGTTTGGACCGGCCTATCGTGACTACCTCCACACGGTCAATCGTTTTTTGCCCACGTACACCGGTTTGCGTCAGTCGCTTGCGCGTTCATCCTTCGCGTGGCGTCGCGTACGCCGGAAAGAGTTCGGGGTCGTCTGCTCCTGGCTGGCGAGCGCCCTTGTGTTGTTACTGTGGAAACAATGGGAGCAAGAAGGCCCCATGTTGTGGAAGGCGCATCTGCCATACGGCCTCTTGTTCCTCTTGGTGCTCCTTGGCCTTGTGCGCGGCATGGTCTGGCTCTACCAGTCTCGCACGCGCAAGGCCGCATAAGTGGCCCTCTCCCTCTCTCCCTGGACCCCTTTCTTGTCAGCCTCTTTATATGGATCACAGTCTCCTCACTCACCTCACTTTTTCAAGGAAGACGAGGCGAGGCGCAACTTTGAAAGGAAATAACCATGAATAAAGTCGCACCGGTCACCTTCGCCTTCTGGCTCATCAAAATCTACGCCACCACGCTGGGAGAAACAGCGGGCGATCTCCTGTCCATGACCTTGAACGTTGGCTACGCCCTCAGTTCCGTCATTCTCATCGGCTTTTTCTTGGTCGCCGTCGTCGCGCAGCTCAGGTCCCGTGAGTTTCACCCCGCGCTGTATTGGACCGTGGTCGTGGCCACGAGCACCTCCGGCACGACGATGTCGGATTTCATGAACCGCACCTTGGGGCTGGGCTACGCGAAAGGCTCGCTCATCTTGATCTCATGCCTGTTGGCGATGCTCGCCCTCTGGCGGGTCAGCGAAAAGACCTTATCGGTGAGCAATATCCACACAACCAAGGCGGAATTGTTCTATTGGGTCACGATCTTGTTTTCCAATACCTTGGGGACCGCCTTGGGTGACTTCTTGGCTGACGACTCCGGCTTGGGATTCGGAGGGGGAGCCTTGTTGATTGGCGGGTTGCTCGGACTGGTCGTCGTTGCCACCTACTACACCACCATCAGTCGCATCACGTTGTTCTGGATCGCGTTCGTGTTGACGCGCCCTTTTGGGGCGACCTTTGGCGACCTGCTCACCAAGACCACCGAGCAGGGTGGGTTCGCGTTCGGCACGGCGGGGTCGTCTCTCATTCTCACGGTGTTGCTCGTCGTCACGATCGTGTACACGAACACGGCCCAGAAGCAGATCGCGCACCAGCAATAACGCCCGTGCAGAAAAGATCCTCCGCCCGAAACGCAGCGTCCCTTGACGCTACGGGTCTCCTCTCATACAAGCGCCCCAAGTTATTCGTCAGGAGGGAATGTCTATGTCTGGACCGCTGGCCGGAGTGAAAGTTGTCGAAATCGCCCAAGAGATCCAAGGCCCTTACGCCGGGTTGTTTCTCGCCGATATGGGCGCGGATGTCATCAAAGTCGAAATGCGTGATGTCGGTGACTTGAGTCGCTTCATGCTCGTCAAACTGATCGCCGGCGCGCGGGCGAAAAACGCGGACTTTAGCCATTACTTCTTGGCGATGAACCGTGGCAAGCGCAGCCTCACGCTGGACCTCAAAAAACCGGAAGCTAAGGCCGTGCTCCACCGGTTGCTGGAGACCGCCGATGTGCTGCTGAGCAACTATCGGCCCGGCGTGCTGGATCGTCTGGGGTTTGGATATGACGAGTTGTCCGCGCGCAATCCCCGACTGATTTATGCGATGGGCTCGTCCTGGGGGCCGAAAGGACCGTGGATGACCCGTCCGAGTCGCGACACG